>CAYIIG010000060.1:0-4370 GCA_964363425.1 uncultured Candidatus Saccharibacteria bacterium
CATTTGATTAAATATAAATATACTGACCGAGATCATCTCGGTATTTTAGGCGGGAGCAATGGTGGCTTGCTTGTGTCTGCTGTTGCCATTCAACGACCTGATTTAGTTAAGGCTGTTTGTGCTCGCGTCCCCCTAACAGACATGATAAGATTTCCAAAATTTGGAATAGCATCTCGTTGGATTAATGAATATGGGAATCCTCAAATAAAAGAAGATTTGCAGAAGATTTTGAAATGGAGTCCGTATCATAATATTAAGAGTGGAACAGAATATCCTTCGTTTTTTTTTATAACTGCCAGCAAAGATACTCGTGTCGATCCGCTCCATGCGCGAAAGATGACTGCGGTGTTGCAGTCTGTTAACAAAAAGAATCGGGTTCTTATTTTTACCGAAATGGAAGCAGGTCATGGTTGTGGGAAGCCTATAAAGAAAATTATTGAAAGCCAAGCGTTTTTGCTAACATTCTTCACTCAAAACTTAGGTCTGAAAATTTAATTTCAAGCAATATGTTTCAGAAAAAATATATTTTCACAAAGTCACTAAGAATAATCGCTGATTATTAGACAAAAAATAGATTGCTTTTCTGGGGAGAATTTACTTTGAAAAATTTTGCTTTTGGAAAATGGTGTGATCACACTCGAGTGTGAAGAATGAGATTGTTTTACGGCAATATATTGAAGCGCGAATATTTCAATCCGTGAGATTGCGTTTCTATGCGTTGCGGGCGGAAAATAATTTTGTCAGTTTTAGTTAAAAATATGTCCTTTGAAGGGCATATTTTTTTAGATTATCAAACAAATGGAAAAAATGGATAGATAAGAGAGCAAGGATTTTTGGGAAATCAAGCGGAAAACTTTTTTGAGGCGATAAAACAAGAACATATTTTTAGAAATAAGTAAGGTTGACTGGAAGATTCAAGGTGATAGTCTAAATCTAACTTAGAAAAGTACTTTACCATAATAGTAGCGTCAAATTCTTTAGGAGATTTAAAGATGGTGTCAATAATTTCCAAACTCACATCACGAAATATAATAACCAGCATTCTCGGTTCAATTCCGATTGAAACGATACGACCGGCATTTGTTGTTTGGGCAAGAAAAGATCCGAAGGATTCGTTCTTTGCATTTATATCTCTTTCCAAAACACTTTCAAGCGAACCCCTTGCCGTGTTTATTGATGACTTATGTCCACAGCTTGTCATGAAACGAACAGAAATGGATCAGGTAAAAATGAATGAACGATATCGTGAATTCTTTAGCTCTGCGGGTTGCGTGGTGAGATTTGGCAGTGAGATATACGCTGAAAAATTTCCTAACAGCATCTTTCCCGCTCTTGTTGAATTAGGACGGCAAGTGTCAATCAGTGAATTCAAGCACTGTTTGCCAAAAATCAAGAAGCAGGATTTTAACCTGTTAGCAATAAATGAAATTTTTCATTTATTGCTAGAACTGCTTTTGTTTGAGCAGGTTAAAGAAAGATGCAATCTGTTGTTGGTTGGGCATTTTAGTCAAGCCGTCGCGATATGTCATCGAAAAATTTCTCAAAATCCACTCTCTGTCATAACCGTTCCGAGATTGAACAGTAAAGAAGATATTGAAGATTACAAACGAAGACTTATAATGCCTTGAGGAGCGTTTTCTGTAAAAGAATTCGCTCCTTTTGTTTTCCAAAAATTTTTGTAGCAGATAGCGGGAATCGATCATAAAAATACTGTAAAATTTTAAATTGATTGCCTGTTACATTTTTCTCTTGATATTTTTCTAAATAAAATAAAAATTTATTTAGAAATAAATCTTTTGTTCTTTTCAGATTGAGACCATCTGTTAAAAATCCACCAATTAAAAAACAACTGTGCATATCAGTAAGCGCAAAATCCTTTTTTATAAAAGGATTGACTGACCAATACCACAAAAAACCGCCACCTTTGAGTTTATTTTCAACAATGGGAGCGTTGTGTATTTTTTTTATTCCATATAAAATATTTTCCGTCTTAATTTTTTTTAGAGAATTATACCGAAAAACATCAAGCTTAATTTTCTTTAATTGTAAAATTTTTATCGCAGTTTTACTACTCATTATTTTTAAACTCGTTTTTAAATTACCGCCTGAGAAAGGAATGCAAGAAATATCAAAATAACCAAGTCGTGAACAACCCTCAGTAATTTCCTTTTTAAGATGTGATGGTTTTAATGATTTGTTCGGATGACTGGCAATAATAATCCAAAGATCAATATCACTTTTATCCCCTGATACTCGTAATTCTTTTAAAGAACCAGACCGCAAACAAACCGCAAGCGACCCAGTAAGAAATAGGGAGTAATTTTCCCCATAAAGAGAATCGCATGCTTGCACGACAATTTCTATTGATTTTGATAACTGTTTTGATGAGTTTGCAATTTTTTTCCGACTGACAAGACGGTCCGTGTTTTTTAGAGTCTCTATAAAATTATTTTTGATTGTGTCCATGTTTTTAATACAAGACTGTACGCTTCATCATCTTTCATTGGATACGGAGCAGACTTCATATAATACGCACACGCTCCTTTTATTATTCCGCCATTCCCCTTATCTTTTTCATATTTTGCAATTCGTATCAGATCAACAACAGACCCTGCGCTATTTGGCTTATCATCACTTTTAAGTTGGATTGAAATTTTCACCCTTGAACCAGCAAATACCGTAGCCTCAATATCAAACAAAGCTTTTTTAAAAGCTCCTTTGGTAGAATCATAATGATGACCGATATGATTCGGTACCCCCTCCTGTATAAATAAATTTAAAGATTTATACTTAGATACGAGTTTTGTTTGAGCTCGATATATGAAATTTGCAAAATCAGTATTTCCGCCAATGTTAATTTGTGAAGATTTTATTATTTTCGCCCCACGATTTTTTAGCATATTTAGGACTGAACGATGAAGAATAGTGGAACCAACTTGACTTTTAATATCATCACCAATCAATGGGAGTCTTTGTTTTTTGAATTGATTTGAAATATCAATCCTTTGAGCAAAGATTGTGGGAATACAATTTATAAAAGCACACCCAGCTTTAAGCGCTGATAAACCATAATGCGCTGTTGCCTCATTGGAACCCGTGGGAAGTAAGTTAAGCAAAACATCAACTTTGTATTTTTTTAAAACTTCTGCGACCTCAACATTTTTTTCTTCAGACTCTCTGACAAATTTTTGCAGATGCTCAGGGTTGCCGTCCAATGTTGGTCCGCGTAAAACTTGTCCCATCTTAAGAAGATTTATGCCAGCAATTGTATGGAAATTATTTGGTTTTTCATAGATGGCTTTATCTATGGTTTTGCCGATCTTTTGTGTCGAAATATCAAATGCGCATACAATCTCGATATCGTTTATCGAATAACCTCCCAGTAAAGGAAACACTAATCCTTCCACTGATTTGTTTTGTTGATAATAGCTGAGACCTTCAATCAGACTTCCAGCACAATTACCAAGACCTGCAATCGCGACACGAATCTTTTTTTGCTTCATATAATTTCTTTGATCAGTTTTATAAATTTTCCCCATTCAATTTTGCTCGAATGTCCGCCACCAATGATGTGTAGCTTGGAATTTTTCGGCTCTTTTACAAGCGTTTCAGCCATTGTGACTGGTGTTATTTTGTCTTCTTTGCCACAAAATACCACGAACTGTTTTTCTTGATCAATAAATGGTTTGCTTATATCGGAAATTGGAGATAATCCTTTTATTTCATCAAAAAATCTTTTTTTGTTTTCGAACCTGTAAGAAAACGGATAGGCAAAACTCATAATTTCAGAAGTTTCGCGAGCCGTCTGAAGGCTTAAGGTGTTGTTTCTGTAAGCAGTCATATCCCAAAGTGGGGATACAAAAATACTTTTTTTGATTTTTGGCAACGAGTATTTTTTTAATGCTAATCCGGCAATCAGCCCTCCGAAGCTTGAGGAAAATAAAATCAACTCGGATTGTTCTACGGTTTTTGTTTTGTGCGGTCCGTATTGAACAACTTTTTTTTCTAAAAAATCATACCAAAATTTCGCGTCTATCACCGCATTTTTTATGGAGAATTTACCCCCGCTGTCAAATGTCCCGCTATACATAGGAACCAAGATATTGTATTTTTCTTTTTTGAAAAAATCTATAAAATCAGAATGACTTGGGTATTTGGGAAAACCTGGTAAAAATAAAATGGTGCCTTTTGTTTCCTCGGTTTCATTGATTGGATACCAAATCGCTCTTTTGTTTTTGTATAATTGTGTAAACATATTTAGAATTTTAGATCTTAAATATATACTTACGGGCAAATATAAGCAACAAAAAACCATGAAAATTTTGCTTTTGGGAAAAGGTGTGATACTATGCGGTGATGAAAAAAGAGTT
>CAYIIG010000061.1:0-4253 GCA_964363425.1 uncultured Candidatus Saccharibacteria bacterium
TTACGCCACCGCTCCAGCCTTTCTTCCCGCGCGATAAAATTCTTTTGCGGGGAATATTGACTATGTTTACTTTAAGCGGAACGACTTTAAAAAGTTCTTTGACCGCTTTGGCGACTTCGTTTTTAGAAGCGGAGGATTTGATTTCAAATGTGTAAGCGTTCAATTTCTGAGATGCGTCGCCTGATTTCTCCGTTACTCGAGGCTTCAATATCGTCGAGCTATGAGAAAAAACGCCAGATATTGCCTTTTCTTTGTTTAATTTTTCGGCGACAACGACAACCGTTTCTTTGGATTTCTTTTTATCCGCCTTCTCTTTTGTATTCTTTTTTGTTTCTAATATCGCCATATTTTTATATAAAAACTACTTTGAAACTTTTTTCTCAAGCTTTCCTTGAATGAATTTGATCGACTCTTCCGGCTGTTCAATAACCAAATATTTGTAATTCATCACATCCAAAGGGTTGAGATTTCTGACCGTATCGACTTTAGTGTTGCTTAAATTGCCGAAACTTTTCTTGATATTCAAATCCGCTTTTCCCAAAGCCAGATAAGCTGAATTTTTCTTCTTTGAAAGGATATTTTTATAATCCGCTATTTTGGAAAACGATTTCAAAACACTGACGGCTTCTTGAGTCTTTGGTTTAATAAAAGAAAAATTATCCACAAATAAAATTTCGTTGTCGCGCGCTTTCTGCGAAAGAATAGTATAAAGCGCCTTTATCTTCATTTTCTTGTTTATCTTTCTATCATAATTCTTGTCCTTGCTCGGTCCATGTGTCACACCTCCTCCGCGCCACAGCGGGGAGCGAATGGATCCGTGTCTTGCTCTGCCTGTGCCTTTCTGTTGCCAAGGTTTCTTTCCTCCTCCTCTCACATCACCTCTGCCTTTCACATGAGCAACGGTGTTTCTCAAGTTTGACTGCATTGAAACTATGACCTGATGAACAAGGTCGTCATTTTTCGGCAAACTAAAGACAGTCTCCGGCAAATTTATTTTTCCGGTTTCTTCTCCTTTTTGATTGTATATTGTTGCTTCCATTTTTTTTAAAATTCGAAATCCAAATATCGAAATTCGAAACAATATTTAAATTCTAAATTCAAATGTTCTAAACTGATTTTTTGTATTTTGATTTTTTAACATTTAAATTTTTTCGTGCTTCGAATTTTTCTTTCTTTACCCTCTTATCTCCACCATCGTCCCGCGTCTGCCGGGTATTGCCCCCTTTATGAGGATGGTGCGGTTTTCTTGATCTATTTGAATTATCTTTAGATTTTTCACTGTAACACGATCACCTCCCATTCGTCCAGCCATTCTCATTCCGCTCCTGATCGAAGTCCTAAGTCCTTGACTTATGGAGCCCGGCTCTCTTTCGGAATGTTTCTGTCCGTGACTTCTCGGTCCGCCCTTAAAACCGTGTCTTTTGACCACGCCTTGGAACCCTTTGCCTTTGCTAGTGGATGAGATGGTTACTTTTTCTCCTTCTTTAAAGACGGACAGGTCAAACTTATCGCCGACCTTGACACCTTCCGCATCTTTTTCATCTTTAGGTCTATATTCTTTAATGTATTGGAAATTGCCCAAATTTTTAAGATGTCCCGTTATAGCTTTGTTTATGTTCTTCGCTTTCTTCTCTCCATACCCGATTTGAACGGCTGAATATCCATCGCTTTTTTTGTTTTTGACTTGCGTGACGACCACAGGACCAGCATTAAGAATAGTCACAGGATGGACATTTCCCTTCTCGTCATAGACCTGAGCCATATTCTTTTTTGTTCCAAGTATGAATTTCATAATCTTTTTTAAATTCGAAATCCGAATATCGAAATTCGAAACAATATCTAAATTCTAAATTAAAATGTTCCAAACTGATGCTTTGAATTTTGAATTTTTAACATTTGAATTTGTTTCGTATTTCGGATTTCGTGCTTCGAATTTTTACTCCCTACATCATTTTCACATCAATCTTAACCCCCGACGGCAAACTCAAATTTGTGAGGGCCTCAATCACTTTAGGTGATGGATTGATAATGTCAATAAGCCGTTTGTGCATTCTCATCTCAAATTGTTCTCGCGCATTTTTGTAGACGAAAGACGCTCTGTTGACCGTGTATTTCTTTATTTCTGTCGGAAGAGGTATTGGCCCGAGCACCTTGACATCATAACGAAGAGCGGTATCCACAATCTGCTTTACCGAAGCGTCGAGAATCTTGCTTTCATAAGCGCTGATTCTTATTCTCAATTTTGTAATCGAGTCTGTCTTGGCGACTGACTTTGCCACCTTGCTTCGGCTTGGAGCTTTCTCGCTTTTCTTTACTGTTTCTTTTGCCAGTGTCATTTTATTTATTAAGCGACAATTTTGGTTACAACTCCGGCACCCACCGTCTTACCTCCTTCTCTGATAGCAAATCTCTGCTTCTCTTCAAGAGCCACAGGAGCGACAAGCTTTACTTTGAAAGTAATGGTGTCTCCGGGCATTACCATTTCAACTTTTTCAGGCAAAGTCACTTCTCCCGTCACATCGGTGGTTCTGATGTAAAACTGAGGTTTATAGCCGTTAAAGAACGGAGTATGTCTTCCTCCTTCTTCTTTCTTCAAAATGTAGACTTCCGATTCGAAATCAGTGTGAGGCTTTACAGTGCCGGGCTTGGCGATGACTTGACCGCGATGAACATCTTCTTTTCTCGTGCCTCGAAGAAGAATTCCAGCGTTATCTCCCGCTTGCCCTTCCTGCAAAGATTTATTAAACATTTCAATTCCGGTAATAGTTGTCTTGGCGGTCGGCTTGATTCCGACAATCTCGGCATCTTCGCCCACTTTAACTGTACCTCTTTCAATTCTTCCTGTAACAACAGTTCCTCTTCCTTCAATCGAGAAAATATCTTCGATAGGCATAAGGAAAGGTTTGTCAATCTCTCTTTTTGGAACAGGGATGTAACTATCAAGAGTGTCGGCAAGTTCAAGCACTTTCTTTGACCATTCATCGTCAATTCCGGTCGCTTCAAGAGCTTTAAGCGCTGATCCGCGGATAACCGGAGCATTTTCGTCAAATCCTTGCTTTGCAAGAAGCTCTCGGATTTCCGCTTCTACAAGGTCAATCATATCTTTATCATCAACCATATCGCACTTGTTGAGGAAAACGATTATTTTAGGCACACCTACTTGTTTAGCAAGAAGAACATGCTCTCTGGTTTGAGGCATTGCGCCATCAGTGGCGGCTACTACTAGAATAGCGCCGTCCATTTGAGCCGCGCCGGTGATCATATTCTTTATGTAGTCAGCGTGACCAGGGGCATCGATGTGAGCATAGTGTCTATTATCTGTTGAATACTCGTTGTGAGAAAGGGCGATAGTAATACCTCGCTCTTTTTCTTCTGGAGCACAGTCAATTTCGCTTACTCCTCTTAGCTTAACTTCCTTACCGGCGCGGTGCAAAACATTGAGGATGGCCGCAGTAAGAGTCGTCTTGCCGTGGTCGACATGCCCGATTGTTCCGACATTGACATGGGGTTTTGATCTAATAAATTCTACCATATGTTTTATTGTTTTGTAATTATATAAGCCAAACGCGCGAGAACTTTTGCTCAGCTTATACAACTAAATAACTTTTTGATTAAGCTGAAAAATTTTTAAGAAATCATTCAGCGCGTTTAATAAAATTTCGACTTTTTTGTTTATTAAAAAATTAAACAAACTTGTCTGTATGCAGACAAGAAAAGCGCAAAAAAGCGATAACAGGAATAATATCAAATCGTTTTTTAAAGTCAAATTTTTTAAAAATAAAAACAGTCCGCTTGTCAAAATAAAAGCCCTTGCATGTTGCGCATGCAAGGGCTGTTTTAAAAAATTGAATTGAAAAACTAAATTGTTGACCGTGATAACGGTTGTTGCAATGACGCCTGCGCCGCCGCAAGTCTGGCGATTGGAACGCGGAATGGCGAGCAACTTACATAGTCCATTCCGATATAGTGACAATAAGCTATCGTTTTCGGATTTCCGCCGTGTTCTCCGCAAATACCTACCTTTAGCTTAGGGCGAGTATGTCTGCCTCGAGTAATACCAATCTCAACCAACTGCCCAACGCCTTCTATGTCTAACACCTGAAACGGATCTTTTTCCAAAATACCTTTTTCAAGATACTCTGGCACAAAAGAACCGACATCATCACGGCTGAAGCCGAAAGTCATCTGGGTAAGGTCGTTTGTTCCGAAGGAGAAAAATTCGGCGTGCTTTGCTATCTTATCGGCTATCAGCG
>CAYIIG010000062.1:0-4157 GCA_964363425.1 uncultured Candidatus Saccharibacteria bacterium
CGTGATTCAAAACTCCAACCGACAATCCGAGAAAAGCGTAAATCTGCCCCATCCAAACAGCGTCTCTTCGCGACAAATAATCATTGACCGTTACGATGTGAACGCCTTTGCCGGTAAGCGCATTCAGATACGCCGGCAAAGTTGCGACAAGAGTCTTACCTTCTCCGGTTCTCATTTCGGCAATATTGCCCTTATGTAAAATCATTCCTCCAATAAGCTGAACATCAAAATGCCTCTCGCCCAAAGTCCTTCTTGACGCTTCCCTGACCACAGCAAAAGCCTCCGGCAAGACAGCATCCAAACTTTCGCCGTTCTTAATTTTTTCTTTGAAATAAGAAGTTTTGTTGGCAAAGTCGCCATCAGAAAGCGCCTGAATCTCCGCTTCAAATTTGTTGATTTTCTCAACAATCGGATGATAACCCTTCGATTTCTTCCTCTGCCCATCCCCAAATATTTTTTTCAGTGAAAACATAAGTCATATGTTAGCATAAAAATCGGAAACTGCTATTTTTTATTGATAAAAAAGTGGAATCTTTTACAAAAATATGCAAAAATATAAGTCTATTAATCGATAATACGCGCATAAAATAAAATGTTATTGCCAAAAATTATAATTCGACACGGTTTCCTCCTTGACCCGTTACTTAGAGAATATTTTATTTTAAAACAAGTCGGCATTTTGCAGGGGAAGAATTTGATAGGTCAGGATGATTTAATTAAAAACATAGAAGAATATAAAAAAGAATGGGGAAAGTATGAAAATAAGATACTGGAATCCCTTTTGAATTTACTGCCTATAAAATTCCTTCATAATGTCATTGATGTTTATGTTGTCAGTTATCTTCCAAGAAGAGGTGCTTCCAGTCCCGTTATGATTGAAGGCGACATATCGCCTAGAGAATTTATCAGCGTTTTAACGCATGAAATCATACATGTTTTTCTTGAAAATAATGACATATTGCCAAAAATCTCGCCGTTGAAAATATATGGAGAAATGTTTGCTGAGGAAAAAGATGCTAAAACAAGAAATCATATAATAATCAATGCTATGCAAAAATATATTTTATTGGATGTGATAGGGAGTAATGTTAATCACGCTGAAGCGGTCAACAGAAAGACCAATGATCCAATGCGTTATAAATATCAAAGAGCTTGGGATATAGTGGAAGGAAAAGGGTATATGGAATTGATTAATGAGTTTAGAAATAAAATTGAATCATCTTTGAGGTCAAAAAAATCAAAATAAGACTGACGTATTTCTACACAAGATTTTTGTATTTTTGATGTGTATTTCTAGTATAAAAATGCCCTTGCAAATCTTTCGATTTGCAAGGGCATAAAAATTCTTTCCTTACTTTGACTTTGACAATCGCAGGTATTTCATTCCCCTTCCTCATGCTCTTCAGTGTCATCTTCAAATGCTTTTTCGTCACAATGAATTATGTGATGGAAACACCCTATTCCTAAAAAAACGGAATCATCCCACATGCTTTTGTGAGATACCCGCTTATCAATAGAAGTTGCTTCTGAGTATTTCACAATACTCCCATCTTGTAATTGAGCGTAAACTTTGTTCGCCGAGTGACCTTGACCTATTTGCTTTTTAGAATAATAATAAAAATTCCTTTCTTCTTTATTAAGGTTATTATCTTTCACATTATCCTCCTTCTCTAGAACGATCTAGAAAAACATCTTCTCTGAATCCGTCAGATATCGTTTCACCTTAAAAGTGAATATTTAAAAAATTCTTTGTCTTTTATAGCACAAGGGTTAAGAAAAAGCAAGTGATTCCGGTTCTATTCACACCTCCTATAAAATGGCTTTGTTTAGCCCACTTACAGGATGTAGTTTTTGTCGGTTTTTCAAAAATACGGCTCAAAATAAGAATATTATTGTTTTGAGGTGTGAGGAGATACATTCCAAGGTAACTATTCACACCCATAGTTTTAGAATTGGAAATTTCTGAAACAGGTGAGGGGGAATGACAGATGGTGTGAGTAGATACTCAAAGACACTCGATGAGCCGACTCAAACATAAACGACTTCTAACTCAATTTCAATCCCGACTTTTTCTTTTACCTTAAGCGCGATTTCATCGGCGAAATTTTTAATGTTGCAGAGTGACACGGTGCAAAAATTTCCCGAATTTGAATTCCCTTTAAATTTTTATATTTTTGTCAGAAAATCCGGCGCAATTCTCCATTCATGACCGTTATCCAAAGCAACAGTCACGGATCGAGGGTTTAGTCTGAGGACATTGCCAATCTTTTTTTCTCCATTATCAATAAAATAAACCTTGTCCCGAAGATTAAATCTTGCCATAGACACGGTACTTCTGGCTCTGCGAATCAGTTTAAGCTTTTCCACAACTTTGTGATTTAATTCCCTCAACTGTTCTTCATCAAGTTTAAGCAACAGGCTATTGATCACGGCGGGCAATTTATTTTCTTCGTTCATTTTATTTCGATTTTATATTACTTTTTTCTTTGACAGAGAGCGTTTTTTTATATCTTTTAAAAGTTCAGCGTTCTTCGCAGTTATCACACTTTCGCCTGTTTGTTTTTCTATTTCAATCCTTGCCTTTCTTGTGGCAATTCCTCCCGCTCTGGCAACTTGTTTATTATTTTCGAGTCCTTGCGGTTTTTTCTTTTTAGATATCTCTGTCGTTGAAGCCTCTGCGAGCATATTCAACACCAACTCAAGATTGGTCATATTGTCCCTCAAATTTTCTTTTTTCAGTCCCTTGAATTTTTTGTAATCTCTAACGCTTTTGTCCGCCCACGCTCTCGTAATCTCATCTGTGAGTATCGCATACTCCAGTCCTTCTTTCATTTCCCGCTCTTGCCATTCATCGGTTAATTCTTTTCGCACTTCAATGCTTTTTAAACGCTGATTTACCCATTCTTTTGAATAACCTTTTTGCAAATATGTTTTCATCGCTCTGTCAAAAGAGAGTTCTGGATTTTCCGTTTCTTCTATTCGTTCATAGCCAACTTTTGCAAGCCATAGTTTGAATGGTTCCGCTTTCGGAGACGGAATCGATTGGACTACACGCAACAAATCTTCTGTTGAAAAAGAATCTGTCTCTCTTTGCTTTCCGTCCGGAGCAGTCATTTTCAACTGTACGATTTTTTCGTACACTTCACTCCCTTCGTTTTTCAGTTTAATTTTCAAATCACTCCAATAACGCCTTGGGATGCTAGTATCGGTCAAAACCTCAATTACATCAATGACTGAGAAATACCAAGTCTCTTTTTTTTCATCATAGAGACGGCGAACCTGTTTTTGATTAAATAAAACTACTGAATTTGATTTTTTCATACTGAATATTATATCAATTTATTTTGGCCTCGGCTTTATTTATTGAAACTTACACGAAGACAACCTCCGGCTCGATTTTAATACCAACTTTTTCTTTTACTTTTTGCCTGATTTCATTGGCAAGATTTTTAACATCATTCGCCGAGGCTCCGACGAAATTCACGAGGACAAGCGGTTGATTTTCATATAGGCCGACTTTTCCTTTTCTGAAACCTTTCAGACCGCAGATATGATCCAATACCCACGCCAAAGAAATTCTGTAATTTTCATCGCTGACCAGATAGGCTGGAATCTGCGGATATTTTTCGCGCAGTTGTTCGTAAGAATTTCGACTGACCGTCGGATTTTTGAAAAATGAGCCAGCGGTTCCATATACTTTTAAATCGGGAAATTTTCTCGCACGGATTGAAAGAACGGCTAACCTCAAATATTTTAGAGTGATTTCGTCAGTTTGAGTTACAAAATTCCTTGAATTATCATTCCCATTTATTCTGTCATCCTCGCGAATGCGGGGATCCAGTCTTTCGGTAATTGAATCTGGATTCCCGCCTGCGCGGGAATGACAGAAGAGAGCAATGTCTTTATAGCTTGTATTCAACTTGCCGTCTTTTTTAAGTCTGAATAAAACTTTGGTCACAATATAATTCTTGCCTTCCGGTTTTTTGAAAACACTGTCCCGATAAGAAAAAAGGCATTTTTTCGCGTTTAATGTTTTTGTCTTCATATCAGAAATATCAAGGACTTCAACTTCAATTATTGAGTTACCGACTTCGGCCCCCGAGGCGCCGAAATTAAGGACCGTTGCTCCGCCAACCCGGCCGGGCATTACAGAAAAA
>CAYIIG010000063.1:0-4125 GCA_964363425.1 uncultured Candidatus Saccharibacteria bacterium
AATCGCGAAAGGATGAGGAGATGTTTGATTATTTAGTATTCGTGCAACAAAGCCTATTGAAAATGTAACATTTTTTGATAATTTTTCCAATTCCGCCAAAAATTTAAAAACGAATTCGCCCCGCATTCCTCCCGCACTTTCCTGCGGGGCGGAAACCCAAAACCTAATCCCGCCGAATTTCAAAAAGAATAAGTCTCGGTTTTGCGAATATTCCTCCCGCAATTTAGTTTCGCAAAACCGAGTCCATTTTTCCCCGAACGACTCATTTCCCAGTATTTGAGCCGTTAGCGTTTCCACGCACTTTCTCTTTGAGAAAGCTCTGTGCTACTGCATAGAGGTGCTTTAGCACGCGGGGAACGCTATGATACTTTATTTTGAAAATAGGTTCTAACTTGGTACAATAGAGACACATTAAACGAACTAAAGGGTTCTGAATCAACGGCGGAGTGGGCGACAACCTCGCAGAAAAAATATCCTCCGCTTTTCTGATTTGTGCGCGACTGATTTTTTTCTTCAAAAAGGAAGAGAGCATTTTTGCGGGACTCTACCCTCAGTGAATCGGGCAGGTGGCGGGGCTGATTCATTCGTTCAGTTTCCGCTCGAAAAAGGTTAGCGCAAAGTGTATAATTATAGCACCACAAGAGAGAGCTTAACGGCAATCTCGATTTCTGGTAAAATGAAATTTATGAATAAATATGAGTTAAATGATTCCGCCTGTGCGGCGGTGATGGAAGAACAACCTGTCCAAAACGAGCAATCCGGCATCAATCCGGAAATGAACGACATACCTTACGAAGATTTTATTTCCGTAGTTGAGGGTGAGATATTGTCGGAAGAAATAGACAAATACGATTCAAATGTCGCCGATCTTAAAAATTATCTAAAGGTCATAAAAGATAAAAAAGAAAATTTTTTAATAAAAATAGGAGATGAAAACAGAAGATTGTCCGCGGAGGCTCTTTTCGGGATTGAGGAAATGGTTGTGAGGAACCTGATTGAGAAAATCGAAAGCAGGAGCGAAGAGTTTAAGATTGAAGACGCGAAATGGCAGCAGGAAATAATTTTTTATATAAATAAAATAAAAAACAAACCCGAAGAGCTGAAAATGTTCTGGGACGAATACGACACCCTTTTCGCTTACGAAAATGACAGTCAAAGCGGAAACAAATACAAGGCGGGCATTATGGCGCCGATGGCTTTGCAGAATATTTTGCAGGAAAAATACGGACTGAAAGTTGCTTATTCAAGACCTGAAGAAGATGTGAGATGCTCCGTGGATATGATTGCCACCGACGAGCAAAATAAGGTTAAATTTTTGATACAAGTAAAAACGGATAAGGATCTGATTAAAAAAATGGCGGGCAAGGTCTTAAACGCGGGACGGGACATTCGGGAGGAAAATTCCAAGCAAGAGAAAGAGAAAAATTTCATTAAAATCGTGGAAAAATCGGAATTCGGAAAATCAAACAAAAACACGCATAAAGACTATCAAAAATTTTCAGACGGCTGTTCCAGATATGTCGCGCGATACAGGGAATTTTTTAATGACAAAAGTTATAAAACAATCGGGGTTTACATATATGTGCCGTATGTCGTGAAAGGCGAGAGATTTGTCGGCATAGACGGCGCGCCGACCGGCAAGATGTGGAAGGCTTTGGTCGGCGAAGGACTGGAAACAAAATTGGGCTTGCCAAAGAAGTTTGATTATGGTAGCATTCCGAAAAGATAATAAATAATTTTGTACTTTAGCGACTTTTTTTGGAGAAAATAAAAAATGACAAAAGAAAAACAAGACAGCGAAAACATATCTTTTGAGGAGATGGTTCGTCGTGGGAATTTGACCCCACCGACAGGACATCTTGACGGGGAGGCTGAGAATCCTCTAAAAGATCTTTTATGCGCGGAGGTGTCAGCGCTTATGGAGGATTTCTGTGATGGGGAAATTGGAGACACGGTTGTCTTGATAGGGATGGAAAAACATTTATTCAACAGTGTTTCCGGCGCGGGCAAATGCGATTGCTGGAAAAATTTTTTAGCAATAAAAAAAAGAAAGGAGGGAAAACAATGACCTCATTCATAAGCCGTTATCATCATCGCAATGATAACGGTTTTTACATATCGATTTTCAAAAATGTTGATATTATGTCTTAATATGATAATATAGTGTCATTAACAAATAATGATAAACATTTATGACCACATTATCCGTCCCGTTAAATAAAAATTTGGAAGAAATCGTAAACTCTTTAGTAAAGAAAGGGTACGCTCCCAACAAGGCTGAAGTTATGCGCAAGGCGCTTATTTTTCTTGCTGAAGAGGAGGCTGTTCAAGATGTTTTGCGGGCGGAAAGGGAATTGTCGGAAGGTAAAATTTTAAGAGGGGATTTAAGAAAGATAGCAACGAGAATGTCTTAATTTTATGAAAATTTCTTTTTTGCCGGTGTTTGTTAAAAAATTTAACAAACTTGAATCAGCTCTACAGGAAGAAGTGCTTGAAAAAATAGAACTGTTCAAAGACATTAAAAATCACAAACAATTGAAAGTTCATAAACTGAATGGAATATTGTCGAGAAGATACAGTTTTTCCGTTAACTACAAAACTAGAATCGTCTTTTCATATCTCTCAAAAACCGAAGCCGTCCTCCTCGCCGTCGGGGATCATGATGTTTATGAGAAATAGAATTTTGCTTGTGCGTTGACGTTTTTAGTATTAACATATAATTCAATCATGAATGATCGAAAAGGTTTTATCCAAATACTATTACTCATTGCAATTATTGCGGGCATTTTAGGTGTTAGTGGCGCAAGTTATGTCGGAGTGAAGCAATATCAAAATTATCAAGTTGAAAAAGTAGAGCAACAAAAAATCTTACAAGAAAAAGAAAAAGAGGCACAAATAGCGACAGAAGCGCAACAAAAAGCTCTCGAAGTAGCACAACAAGAAATTGAAAAACTTAAAATAAACAGTGCCGAGGCGCAAAAGAAGCAAGAAATTTTGGAGCAAAGAGTTCAGAGTGAGCAAAAAAAACAACAAACACTAGAGAAAACAATTAAAAAAGAGGCTCAAAATCTACAAGCACAACACATATCAGTTATTTCTTCCGCTGATTTGTCTGATTATATAACAGGAACAGTTGAACTTGTCTGTTGGACAAACAGTATCAACGGAGCAATTAAAGACAAGGTTTCTGGTAGCGGTTCGTTGTGGTCATTTGGTAGTGCCACAGAGGGATATGTTTTGACCAACAAACATGTGGCTATTGGGAGTCAGTGTTTGGTTGATGTTGATGATACTAATGGAAAACTTATCAATTACTTTGGGGCAAAAGTTATTGCTGGTTTTATTCAAAATGATAAAGATTTCGCATTACTTGAAATTAGCGACATTAAGGATAATGAATTTTCAAACATTAAGACAACAGAATTGAATTATAAAATATCAAGCCTTAGGTTTTGCCCAACACAAATTGCGATCGGGTCTCCTGTAGTAATAATTGGATACCCAGCTTCAACTCAAACAGAAAGTAGCGTTTTTGTTTCTGGTGTGGGAAATCAAATAGTTTCAAATACACCACGAACTGTTACAAGTGGAATAATTAGTGCATATGACAACACTTCCAACAATCCCTATATTGGAGGATTGTCTAAATATCAAAATTATTTTATTTCAGCAAAAATAGACAGTGGGAATTCTGGCGGGATTGCTTTTTCAAAAGATAAAGATGGGCTATGTATTCTCGGTATTCCGACATGGTTGAATGTTGGAAATTACGATACTCAAGGATTGATACAAAACATTCATAATGTTATGTATCAACAATAATATCTATGATTCAGAACAAATGTAATCACGAATGGAAAAAACACACAAACGCCAGTCTCAATATAAACGGATCTATCCCAACTTATTATATGTGTGGAAAGTGCAGAACAGAGATGACGGCATCAGAAGTTTTTCAATTGGAAGCCCTTGAAAATCAAAACGAAACATTAAAACACATCAAAGGTTTTCAAAAATACATTGCTGTTGTTGCCGTCTTTTTTTCTTTTGTTGCCGTTATTATTTCTATCTTTACTTTGAATTACGAAATGCAATGCGCTACAATTAAAGGCGACCCGCAAGGGT
>CAYIIG010000064.1:0-4117 GCA_964363425.1 uncultured Candidatus Saccharibacteria bacterium
TGAAAACAGCGACGAAGTTATCCACAACCATTTTGTCCATAAGGACGAAATGGTTGTGATTGGTTCCAGAGCGGAAAAAAGAAATTATGAAAACTAACTGGCAAACTAAAAAATCAGAAGAGGTAGGAAAGGGTGGTGATGCAGGTGAAATTTTTATTGCGGCTAGAAAAATTATTGGAAACGGCTCAATTACTGCTGATGTAGGAAATGGAAATGTCGGTGGAAAAGGAGGAAAAGTGACTATTATTTCAGAAGATAATCAATTTGCAGGTAAGGTTTCAACTCGAGGTGGAAAATCTATTATTCAATCAAGAAGGTGGTGGGAGAAAACATGGTTTCAAATTTTTGCTTTGGTTAGTTCAATCGCCGGCATTGTTGGATTATATTATTCAATATTTAAATAAATATGATTATAAAAGAAGAATTAGAAGAATGGAGACAGGATATAAAAATAGCTGGTAATACACCTTCAAGCCATTTCGCCAACGGTCCTTTTTTAAGGTCGTTATTTAAAGTTTCTCAGAACATTGATGTGGTCGGACAGCATATAGGACATCTTTCATCAGCCACAAGGGAAGTAAAAAATAGTTTGAGTAGAGCAAGTGAAGACATAAGAAATTCTAATTCTCAGATAGAGAGACTGCAAAAAGCAGGTGCATGGCTAACTGCAGTCATTGTTTTAACTGGAATATTTGAGCTGGTTAAGTATTTTTCAGGAAATGAGATAATTATAGTTATTGCTGGCATAACACTCGCCGTACTTCTTGGTTTTATTGTTGGATATTTTTTGAAAAAATAGAATGACTTGGCAAACGAAAAAACTCGACGAGGTTCTGAAATTAGAATACGGAAAACCGTTGGCAAAATCTAAAAGAAAACAAGGCGGTCTTTATCCTGTTTATGGCGCTAACGGAATTAAAAACAGGAGCGATGTTTTTTATTTTGACAGATCAAGCGTTATTGTTGGCAGAAAAGGTTCGGTTGGCGAGTTGCATTTAAGCGAAGAGAAATTTTGGCCTCTTGATGTTGCTTATTTTGTCACATTTGATGATCGTAAATATGATTTGAATTTTATCTACTATCTTTTAAGTAATCTTGAGCTGCCAAAATTAGCAAAAGGCGTAAAGCCAGGACTAAACAGAAATGAGGTTTATTCCATAAGCGTAAAAATTCCACCTATTCCCGAACAAAAACGAATTGTTAAAATCTTAGACGAAGTTTTTGAAAATACAGAAAAAGCGAAAGAGAATGCGGAAAAAAATTTGAAGAACGCAAAGGAGCTTTTTGAATCGTATTTACAGAATGTTTTTGCGAATCCGGGAAAGGATTGGGAGGAGAAGAGTCTTGAGGAATTAGGACAGATTACTTCAAGTAAAAGAATTTATAAAAAAGAATATGTATCAGACGGTATTCCTTTTTACAGAATCAAGGAAATTAAAGAATTAGCTCATGACAAAAATATCACGCTCGAGCTATATATTTCCATAAAGAGATACAAAGAAATCAAAGATGTCTTCGGTGTTCCTGCTGTTGGCACTATTGGTGAAATATATGTAGTAAAAGATAATGTGGAGTTTTATTTTAAAGATGGGAACATACTTTGGTTTAAAAACTTTAATTCTGTAGATCCGTATTTTTTGAAGTTTGTTTTAATGTCATTTGTTGAGCAAATAAATAAATTATCTCAAGGTTCAGCGTATAGTGCTTTGACCATTGAAAAAATAGAAAAACATAAAATTTTTCTTCCAAAATCATTAACTGAGCAAAAAACTACAGTTAAAAAACTTGATACACTTTCAGAACAAACAAAAAAACTTGAAGGAGTTTACAAGCAAAAGTTGGCGGATTTGGAAGAATTGAAGAAATCTGTGTTAAATAAGGCTTTTAGCGGGGGGTTGTAGAAACACACAGAGTCTGTTATATTTAAAATATGAAAAATCTTTATGTTTTCGGCAGACTTTTTGCAGAACCTTCTTTTGTTGAGGGTATGTCTCGCGTACTTGATCTGGGAGGAACATTACAGGAATATAACACTTCAGAAACAGAAAATAAAGCGGACACAGAAGCATTAAAGAGTGATTGGCGAGCCGTTGGTGATGATTTAAAATTTTCTATAAGAAGCTATGAACAAAAACTTGCAAAATCAGCGTAATTCAAATGGTGTTGTGGTTCAGCAGACCTCAACGCAATCATTTTCCGGTCCGCTTCCGCCACCGGAAATCCTAAAGAAATTTGATGAAGTTGTCCCCGGCGCGGCGGAAAGAATAATCAAGATGGCGGAAGAGCAATCCGCGCACAGAAAAGAACTTGAAAGGAAGGTGATTGAATCTGATATTTCTCGTTCAAAATGGGGGCAGATTCTTGGTTTTATTATCGCAGTGGTCGGTCTTGCCGTGTCCGCGTTTATTGCTATTTATGGTAACGCTTATGCTGGCGGGGTTATCGGTGTCGGCACACTTGTTTCTCTCGTCGGCGTTTTTATGTATGGCGCAAAAACTCGCAGTAAAGAACGAGAAGAGAAATCAAAAAGTCAATAATTTATCCACTTTTATTAGCGACCAAAAGCAATCGTCAAAAAACTTGATGAGCTTTCGGGGGAGACGAAGAGGCTGGAGGCGATTTTTCGCAGAAAAATCGCCGATCTCGACGAGCTCAAAAAATCTGTTCTAAAACAGGCGTTTAGCGGGGAGTTGTAAGATGGTGCGACTTTACTTGCGTGAATAGTAACTAAGTGCTAAGATAGTGATTATTGAGGTTAGCAATAAGAACTAACTTACAAAATATGGAATTAGGCAAATATATACAACAAAATAATGAACAATGGGGCAGATATAATGCTTTTGTATTACATCCTTTTCCTCCAAAGGATGGTTTTGGTTTTCCTGAAAGTTTAATCAAGCAAGATGCCAAGACACAACATTTAGTAAGTAAACTAGACGGCATCACCCAACTGCTTCCAGATGTAGATTTTTTCATCTTCATGTATATCTTGAAAGATGCTTCTTCGTCTAGTCAGATTGAGGGTACTGGGGCAACACTGATTGACGCTCTGGAAGCAACGGCAAAAATTGATGCTGATATTCCAGAAGATGTGGACGATATCACTCATTACATTAAGGCGTTGAATAACGGTATTGATAATTTGAAAGATTTACCGATAAGTGAAAGGTTGATGAAAAAACTCCATAAGGATTTGATGGAAGGAGCACGATATACTCAAAATCCATATCATGGAGAACTTCGTCACGATCAGAATTGGATAAATGGTACAAACCCTCGTGATGCAAAATTTGTTCCACCTCCCGCGCAAGAGCTAGGAAAAAATATTTCCGATTGGGAAAAATTCGTTCATAAGGATGACAACATTCTTCCACTTACAAAAGCGGCTTTACTTCATGCTCAGTTTGAGACAATTCACCCATTTAGAGACGGAAATGGTAGGACTGGAAGAATGCTAACCACTCTTTATCTTCGCGAAATTGGTTTACTTGAAAAACCAGTACTGTTTTTGTCTGCTTATTTTAAAAAACACCAGCAAGTGTATTCAAATAGATTGCTCGGTTACAGTAATGGAGAAGTAAATGAGTGGGTCCAGTTTTTCTTATCTGGTGTTTCTGAGATTGCCAAAGAAGCGATTGATATTGTTTATAAAATCACGAAGTTGAGAGAGCAAGATATTTTACAGATTCAAGGTATGGATAAAAGGTCATCAAAAAGTGCAGTTGCTGTATTGCCAAAGCTTTTTGAATTGCCAATTGTTGATGTTTCAACTATTCAAAAATGGACTGGGTTTAGTAGGAATGGAGCACAAAAACTTATTGAAAGGTTTGTCGATCTTGGTATTTTGAAGTTGCGCCACTCGGATAAAAAATACAACAAATCTTACATTTATAAGAATTATGTTGATATTTTTTATAACGCACATATAGATAACTAATTATGAACGAATCGGAAACGCGAGCAGAATACATTGACCCAAAACTCAAAGCGAGTGGTTGGGGCGAAGTGGAAGGATCAAAAATTCTTCGTGAATTTCGTATAACTCTCGGAAAAATTCAAACCGGTGGAAGGAGAGAGCAAACTAAGAGAGGCAGAGATATTTCCATTGACTTGGCAA
>CAYIIG010000065.1:0-4042 GCA_964363425.1 uncultured Candidatus Saccharibacteria bacterium
TCATTTCCCTGGGATAACGAAGTCATTTGAGGCTCATTATGTATGGGAGGAGACTAGGTATTGACTTTTGTAATCTGATGTGCTACTTTAAAAAAATCGGAGATAAAGACAAGTATCTTCTACATCCGACATGTCTTGCCGTGAGGATATCGCGGTGATCATAAAGAGGAGGTGGTGGTATGTGTTTAGCTCTTATATTGTTCTTTTTCTTGATAGTAATGGTAACAATAATCCTCATTTACCCACGGATTATTGGGGGGCAAAAGTTGTGGAAGAGTATGGTCGAGTATTGTGTTTGCCAAGGTATGTCTTTGGCATTCTGTTTTTTCATATCGCCAAAAACAGAGGCTTTGTTGCATGAAAATCACGAAAAACCCCACACCTTTTGCAGGTGTGGGGTTTTCGGTACAATAGCAGTCTATGAAAAACACCAAAGACAACAAAAAGCATAACAAAAATAAATATCATGTAAAGAACTGGAGCTAATACAACAAAGCTCTGATCAAAAGAGGTTCGCTCACTCTGTGGATTCCAGACGATATCGGAGAATGGTGGTATGGCGAGGGATACAACACTTACAGCGACAAAGCCATTGAAGCCAATCTCACTCTCAAAGGAGTCTACGGATTGCCTTTACGAGCCGTTGTCGGTTTCATCCAATCAATATTTCAATTGTCGAAAATCGAACTCTCTATTCCCGACTATACGACTGTATCTCGCCGAGCGGAAAAATGCGATATTGTTTTGCGCGCCTCTCGCAAAAATGCCACTGACATAATTCTGGATTCCACAGGCGCCAAAGTATTCGGCGAAGGAGAATGGAAGGTGCGAAAACATGGCTGGAGCAAGCGAAGAATCTGGAAGAAAATCCATATCGGCATTGATTCAAAGGGTGAAATACGAGCTGTCGCCGTTACCGACAATGACACCCATGACAGTAAGGTTATCGACGACATTCTCAATCAAGAAAAAGCTCCGATCACCGATTTCTACGGCGACGGAGCCTATGACACTTACTCGGTGTATCAAACATTGCTGTCCAGAGGAGTGACCGGTTTCCATGTGCCGCCACAGAAGAACGCCGTCATAAAAATCCATGGCAACAACAAGGGAGAACGATATCCAAGAGATGAAAACTTGAGAGCGATACGGAAGAGTTCGAGGAAAAAATAGAAAGAAATATCCGGATACCATACTCGCTCTTTGGGAGAAACTATTATGTATCGATACAAGACGACATTCGGAGATCATATGGCTTTTCGATCGGATGACAGTCAAAAAAACGAAGTATTGATTAAATGCAATATCCTCAATACTTTCCACTTTCTCGGAACTCCGGACAGCTATATCGCAACATAGAGATGCAATGAAAAAACACCCTGATTTTAAAATCAGGGTGTTTTTGAGCGGGTGGAAAGATTTTTATGCAACAAAGCCGAAAACAGATACTCATATGATTCTACAAATCTTCATTTTGTCAATCGGTTTTATAATCGAGACAAGAGTATGGCTGATTATTGAATCCGACAAAAAGAAACGACTGGGAAAGTTGATTCGATACTGGATTTACCAGAATATAGCTTTGATAAGCTACTATCTGTGTAGATAGAGTCCAAAAACATAGCTTGGAACCCCTTGAGAATTTATTTTCTCTTGGGGTTCTTTCTTTTGGGCTTGTAATTTGTATCTGATTTTATACTCTAAGCGGAAATTTCACCAAGACAAATTTTTCAAAATTTTCGGTTTCTTTATCCGAACGATTTGAATACTCCCGATAAAATTCATAGATCAAATCTCGCAAATGACTCTTCTCCAATCCAAACCGCTCAAAAAATTCTCTGGATTTGTTTTTTAAATCCTCACTTGTTTTTATTTCAAGTTCATCGCATCTTTTTTGAAAAGTTTCACTCTCCTTTAGTTCTTTTTGAAATTCATCCTCTTTGTCGCCGGAAATTCTTTGCGCGAAATCTTCATAAGTTTTATAATCTTGCGGAGTTTTTCCTTTGGAAAAAATCTCGGTGTAAGTCCTGATGAATTCCTCGCATAGCAAACTAAAATATTCATCACCGTAATCTTGTTTTAATTTTTCGCTGGCAAACTGAGATATTTTCTTTTTTTGCTCATCCGTTAATATTTCAGACAGTTTTTCTACAATCGGATTTATGATTCCGTGCAAAAATTCATGGTCTTGATTAAGAATATTATCAATATGAGAAATTATTATTTGCTCGTGTGGAAAAGCAGAAAAATTCCTACCCGAATTTGGTTTATAAAGCGGGTCAGTTGGGACAAAATTCAATTTTTTAACATCCGTTGTTTTGGAATCTGGTCTGAAAAAATCAATTAAAGCCTCGACTCTTTTTCTAATTTCTTCCATTCTTTTCAATCGTTCGTTTTTATCTTGTTCTAATTTCGTGGCAAATTTATCCGCCAATGGAGAAACAGAAAAAGTTTGATCAATTTTTTCTAAAATAGCTGCAAATCGTTGATAAATTTCTTTCGGTTTTTTGACATGGGGTTTGTATTTTTCTGCCATCTCAAAAACTTTTTCTACTCTTTCCGGGTGTTGATATGTAAGCGCAAAATTATATAAAGTTTCTTCATCTACGCCTTGCTTATGAAATTCCCGAATTGTTTCTAGGATATCCAGACTTAGTGGATTATCCTTAAAGAATTGCGCTGTTTCCTTTACTAATGAAGTCTCAGTTTCGCCCCATTTCGGATTTTCTGCTTTTAACAGTAAAGAAAACAGTTGGGTCCCACGCTCCTCTTGTATAACAATTTCAGGAATTTTCATAACCTCAAAAGCCACCTCCTGTTCTTTCTGGTTTTCCGCTTTTGAATAAAATTCTGAATTAAAATCTTTCATAAATCAAAGCGAGAAATTTTTTACTGAATACAAATCTTCGTTTTCTTGCATTTCTATTTCTTCTTTCGGTCGATCATCAATGGGCGCGGACTGAGCCTGTTCGACAGAAATATTTTCCGCAACGGGCAATTCCGACGATTCTGGTAATCCCGATGATGAAAGCGTCTGCTTTTCTATCGTCGATTTTATCGGAATTGCTGAAATCACCGGACCCGCCAAATTCCTATCAAGCATCTCGCTCCTGCTTCTGATTTTATTTGTTTCTATCATATCCAAAATCGTCCTCAAGTCTTCATTGGAGAAGAAATCTATGAGAATCTTACCGCCAACTTCTTTCTTTTCAATTTGAACTCTCGTCCCTAGGGATTGAGTCAGTTTGCCTTCAAGCTCGGCAATTTCCGGATCGGGAAGGTATTCTTTCTTGCGAGCTCTTTCAGTCGCGATTCTTCTGGCTATCGATTCGGCCTCTCGAACCGTCATCTTTCTGAAAATAATTTCTTTAAACAAAACCTCCTGCTCTTGCGGTCTATCTATGAGCATAAGAAGAGGTCTCGTGTGCCCTTCTGATATTTTTCCCTCCGAAAGTCCGTTCAGCATTGCTTCCGGCAACGCCAATATTCTTAAAGTGTTGGTAACATACTCCCTGCTCTTGCCGATTTTCTGACCTATATCACTATGCTTAAAACTGAATTCGTCAACAAATCTTTGGAACGCGCGAGCGCGATCAACAGGATTCAAATCTTCTCTTTGAAGGTTCTCGATTATCGCCAATTCCAATTTGAGTTTGTCGTTTTCTTCGGCGTTCCTGATAATGACAGGCACCTGCGCAAGTCCCGCCAATTTCGAAGCCCTGAGTCTTCTCTCTCCGGAAATCAATTCGTATTCCACAGCAAGACCGCCGTCTTCTTTGGAAATTTCCCGCCGTGTCACCACGAGTGGCTGAAGTATTCCGTACTGGCGAATCGAGTCCGCCAAATCTCTAAGTTTTGACTCGTCGAATTCATGCCTCGGCTGATAAGGATTAGGCTTTACTTTTTCAACCTCTATCCAAAAAATGGAATTGCTATAGTATTGGTTCATATTTAAAAAATGTATTATGTGTGAATTTTACCACAAGACATCAAAGTCGCAAAATTGATTTTCTCTTTGTTTTTAAGTAGACTGTGGAATATG
>CAYIIG010000066.1:0-3897 GCA_964363425.1 uncultured Candidatus Saccharibacteria bacterium
GACTTGAACCCCCGACCTTCTCAGTGTAAATGAGTTGCTCTACCAACTGAGCTAATCGCGCTTGATAGGGAAAGATTATCGCAAGTCTTTCAATTTATCAAGGGTTGTCGTTTGGATTTGGGCGGTTTTGATGTAATATGAATTTTATATGAAATCAATTTTGGACAAGGTGGAAATTTTGTATGAAGACGGCGATGTTCTTGTAATAAACAAACCCGCCGGTCTTGTCGTTCACTCCGACGGAAAAAGGGACGAGCTGGTTCTGACGGATTGGATAGAAAAAAATTACCCTTCGATCAAAGGAGTGGGCGAGCCGATGACACTTTCAAATTCGAAAGTTATCGAGAGGTCGGGCATCGTTCACAGGATAGACAGGGAAACTTCAGGGGTGATGCTTATTGCGAAAAATCAGCCGGCATTTTTGTATCTCAAAAAACAATTTCAAGATAGAGAGATTGGTAAAATTTATCACGCATTCGTTTACGGCGAGATGAAAGATGATGACGGAATTATTAATAGACCGATAGGCAGAAGTAGAAAAGATTTTAGGCAGTGGTCGGCGCAACGGGGCGCCAGAGGAGAGATGAGAGAGGCGGTAACACATTTTAAAATAATCAAAAAGGGTGGAGGTTTTTCCCTTGTTGAGGTGTTGCCGAAGACGGGCAGAACACATCAAATCAGAGTTCACTTCAAAGCCATCAATCACCCGATAGTCAGCGACTCTCTTTATGCGCCCAAGCAAGACAAAGCTCTAGGTCTTGAAAGGCTAGCCCTTCATTCCTACTCAGTCGAATTCGACTCACTTGACGGCAAAAAAATAAAAATAATAGCGCCCTATCCCGAGGATTTTAAAAAGGCGCTAAGTTTACTGAACGCGAATTAAAAAATAAACCTCCTGTCAGCGCGTTTTACCGCTGACAGGAGGTCAAATCTTCATAATTATAATTAAGGATTGAGCAAAGCCAGTTCGGGGAAATTGTAGACTTGTTGTTTAGGGTAAAATTGAATGATTTTCTCCGACAAGCAACTCTCTTCGACAGGACATCCTTTCCATTCATTGATCTCATCAATAATGTCGGAAATCGGCGTGTTCTTGTTGAAAGCAAAAAGTCTCTCATCTTTCGGCAAGTAAACTGACAACATATTTGCCGCTTCTTTTGATAGCTTGTTTTTAGTAAGTAGATGCCAAGCCTTATGTTTGTCGTCTCGGACCGTTATCGTCGGTCCGTCTTCTCCACCTTGGCTTCTCGGCACAAGGTGGTGCTCGGAAAATGTCGGATTACTTTTTCTGAAGCGTTTTTCTCGCCTCCTGTATTTCCACGGTCGTCTTCCTCGTCTCATACCCGTCTCCTAAAAAAGTTTTATGAATATAAAAGGAACGAATTTCTAAACTTTTTAAATTATAGCATTCTTGTGAAAAAACAAAACAAAATTGCAATTTCCAGTCATCGGCATATAATTTCACTATGAAAAATGAAAAAATGATAAATTTGCTCAAGACGCTTCTTGAAGAGGAGAAAGTCGAAGATGATCTTATTTCTCTTTACATTTCGTTGATAAGTTTCGGCATTGAAGACTGTGTTAAATCAGATGAGAGGGAAGAGATGCGTAAAGGAATGAAAATTCTTTACGAGGATTCGATTAAGCACAAAAAGATTATCGAAAAGATATTTAATAAGTATAAAAATAACGCGATATGAAAAAAGAAATCTGTCCGATGTCCAAAGAAGACATAATTTTTGATTTTAAAAAAGGACTTGAAGCGGAATACCGAGCAATGGGTTTATGTGAAAAGCTGTTGCCTCTCCTTGACCACGAATTGGACAAGGAGGATATAAATAAAATAATCGAGGACGAAAAAGAGCACATAGAAATAACCAACAGACTTATTGGCGTTGTGGATAAATATTTTACGGACTGAGAGATAACCGCTTGGAAGCGAGACCTCCAAGTGAAATAAAATTGCAATTTGCGATTGTCAATATATAATGGCGAAATATGGATAACTTGAAGATATTGAAGACTTCGCCTTGCCGAGATTATGAATTGTTGGATAGCGGTGATGGAGAAAAGCTAGAAAGATACGGCAAATTTGTTTTGTCGCGTCCTGACCCGCAAGCTTTGTGGGGTAAGCGTCTGCCTGTTTTGGAGTGGCAAAATGCCGACGCTGTTTTTGTTCACAGCGGTGCTAAAGGCGGTTGGAAGAAAAAGCCGACTGTTCCTGAGAAATGGAAAATAGAATTCGGCGGACTCAGCTTTTTTATCAAACCGACCGCTTTCAAACACACCGGACTTTTTCCCGAGCAAGAGCCGAATTGGAAGTGGATAATCGATAATATAAAGTCAGCAAACCGCCCTGTTTCGATTCTTAATCTTTTCGGCTACACAGGAGGGGCGACTCTCGCCGCGCTTTCCGCCGGAGCGGAAGTCGCTCATATCGACGGCTCAAAATCGGCGATAGTTTGGGCGAAAGAAAACGCGACACTTTCAGGGTTGGATAAAAAACCGGTTAGGTGGATTCTCGACGACGCGCGGGAGTTTGTAAAAAGGGAATTGCGGAGAGGTAAGCGTTATGACGGCATTATTATGGATCCGCCGGCATTTGGGCATGGACCAAAAAAAGAATTATGGAAAATAGAAGATGACTTCCTTATTTTTATGAAGTTGTGTGAGGAAGTCTTGTCGGATAAGCCGAGTTTCTTTTTGATAAACGGTTATTCTGCGGGTTATTCAGCGATAGCTTACGAAAATAATTTGTCATCGCTCGTGGATAAATTCGGCGGAGAAATTGAGAAAGGCGAGCTTGCCATAGAAGAATCAGGGAACGGTCGCATGCTTCCTGCTGGAATTTTCGCAAGATGGAAAAACAAATGACCCTAAAAATTTTATACGAAGACAATCATCTTATCGCGGTTTACAAACCCGCCTGTGTTTTATCGCAGGGCGACGACACAGGCGAGGAGTCCGTCTTTGACGCTGTGAAAAAACACATCAAAGAAAAATACAAAAAACAAGGTAATGTTTTTCTCGGACTTGTTCATCGTTTGGACAGACCGGTATCGGGAATAATGATTTTCGGGAAGACAAGCAAGGGAGCTTCGCGCCTATCGGAGCAATTTAGAAATCACGAAGTGGAGAAAATATATCATGCTGTCGTCTTCGGAAAAATGGAACGGAAAAAAGGAATTATTTTTTCCCATCTCAAAAAAGACAAAGACCGAAACAAGGCTTTTGTTCACAAGTTTGCCGATGCGGAAACCAAAGAATCGGAGCTTTCGTATGAAGTTATCGAGTCGAATGACAAACATTCGCTTCTCAAAATCAAGCCTTTGACAGGGAGGTCGCATCAGATACGCGCTCAGCTTTCTTCCATCGGGCATCCCATCGTCGGTGACATAAAATACGGAGCGAAGGAGTCTTTACCGGACAATAGTATAATGCTTTCTGCGACAGGGCTTGTTTTCAAGGTGGCGACAGGCGATGAATTGATAAGACTTGAAATACCGCCATTTGGCTTGCCTGTAAAATGAGTAATGGCCCGTTTAAGATCTAATCGCGAAATATTGAACTTATACCATCCCTAAAAAACTCTTTCGTATTGTTTCAATATCCAATCATACCCCGCCAATCTCCTTACCGCTCGCGCGTCATTCCCGTATTCAATGATTTTTCCCTCAATCTTTTTCTCATGCTCCTCTAAAGTGTCGAATATTCGGTTTGCCGTCGTCTTTCTCAATTCCTCGAAGAATCTTTCCGTCGGATTCAGTTGAGGTGAATAAGGAGGAAGAAAGATGAGAGTCAACCTTTCCATCCATTGAAAGATCTTCAGTCTGTGAAAAGGAGCATTAGACCTCTTTCAAAAGTCCCCTTCCTCTAGTAAAATAGAAGTATGCATAA
>CAYIIG010000067.1:0-3851 GCA_964363425.1 uncultured Candidatus Saccharibacteria bacterium
GACCCTTGCGGGTCGCCTTTAATTGTAGCGCATTGCATTTCGTAATTCAAAGGAATATAATTGAATTATGAGAAATAATATAGTCCACCAAGGAGCCGGAGAATTGACCTATGAAATAAGAGAGATAGTGGAAGTGGCGGAGAAAATAAAAAGTCTGGGACAGGAAATATATTGGGAAAACATCGGCGACCCCGTGGCAAAAGGCTATCAAATTCCCGAATGGATAAAAGACATCGTAAAAAAGGCGATTGATGACAATAAATCGTTCGCCTACAATCCGACCAAAGGACTGCTTGAAACGCGGGAATTTTTGGTAAAAAAAAGGAATTCCAAAAACGGGGTCAAAATAACAACCGAGGATATTTGCTTTTTCAACGGGCTGGGCGACGCTATTTCCAAAGTGTACACATACCTTAAAAAAGAAGCTCGCGTGATAGGACCGTCGCCCGCTTATTCCACCCATTCCTCCGCCGAAGGCGCGCACGCCGGATATCCTCATATTACTTACAATCTTCTGCCGGAAAAAAATTGGTTGCCTGATTTAAACGACCTTCGCAATAAAATAAAATACAATCCCGCCATTTCCGGAATTTTAATCATCAATCCCGACAATCCCACCGGAATGGTTTATCCGAAAAAAGTTTTGGAAGAGATGGTGAAAATCGCCAAAGAATACGACCTCTTCATCGTGAGCGACGAAATTTATTGCCATGTCGCGCACGACCAGAAGAAAATGACCACGCTCGCTGAAATAATCGGCGATGTCCCGGGCATAGCGATGAAGGGCATATCCAAAGAATTTCCGTGGCCGGGGAGCCGTTGCGGTTGGATTGAAATTTATAATAAAGAAAAAGACGAGGTTTTCGCCAAATATGTGAAAAACATTATGAACGCCAAGATGCTTGAAGTCTGCTCGACCACTCTGCCCCAGAGCGTGATTCCCGTCATAATGTCCGACCCGCGCTACGAATCCCATCTTGAAGAGAGGCGGAAATTTTACAAAAAAAGAGCGGGAATGGCGTTTGAAATATTAAAAAAAGTTTCGGGAATAATTTCTCCTAAAGCCGCCGGCGCTTTCTATGTCTCCACGGTGTTCTCCGCCGAAGGCGGATCCTCCAAAGGAGGAAAAACTGGCGTTTTAAACGACAAACAAACACTCAAAATCAAAAACGACAAAGTGAGAAAATTCGTGGAAGAAAAAACCGCGAATGGAATCTCGCCGGACAAAAGATTCGTCTATTATCTTATGGGCGCGACCGGCATCTGCGTCGTTCCATTGTCAGGCTTCAACTGCAATCTCCAAGGCTTTCGCGCCACCCTCCTAGAATCCGACGATGTCAAATTCCAATGGATTTTTGAGACCCTGGCGGAGAAAATAGAGGAGTATTTGAGAAGCTAGGTAAAATAATGCTACAATAGGATCATTAAAAAGATAAGACTTATTTATGACTGATCTAACTAAACAACAAATTGAGAGACAAGATTTTGTAGATAACCAAATTTTTGAGTTGATGCAAAAACTTCTCCCTTCATCAAGACAGACGGATTGGAACATAGAAGCAATCGGCGCAGTTAGAGACGCATTCCAAGAGCAAATTGTTGATAAACAAAAATTGATGAGTAATGTGAAATTTTATCCATGAAATTATGGAAACAAATATTCTAAAGGCGTTCAATAATATATCAAAAATTAAGAGTTTCAAACTCGCAGAGCTTTATTCCGGTCAAAACCGAATGAATAATGTCGGCACTGCGTTGGAGTATTTTGTCAGAGATATTTTTTGTTCTAGTATTGATGTTGTTGGTTTAGAAAATAAAAACAAAAAACACTCTGAGCATCTTTCGTATTTAGGAAATCAAAATAATCCGCCGGATTTTATTGTTAAAAATGGAGATGCTGTGGAAGTTAAAAAGATTGGCGGATTAGTTGGCAGTATCGCATTGAATAGTTCTTATCCAAAATCAAAATTACACAGTGATGATGTTCGTATTCTTCAATCTTGCAGAGAATGTGACGGCGGAAATTGGTCTAAAAAAGATATTATATATGCTGTTGGTTCGGTTGTAGAATCAAAAATAAAAACTCTTTGGTTTGTTTACGGAGATTGTTATGCGGCGGACAGAGAAGTATATGAAAAAACTTTCAAAAGTATTTCTAAAAAAGTACACGAAATTGATCATCTTGAATTTACAGCTGAAACAAATGAAATCGCAGGTGTAAGAAAAATTGACCCACTAGGAATAACTTATCTTAGAGTGCGAGGTATGTGGGGAATTGATACACCGCACAAAGTTTTTGGTTCTCTAACGGAATTCAGTCGTGAATCAAATTTTTCAGCTTTCACATTAATGCTTGACGAAAAATATAAAAGTTTCCCCAAAGAAGATCGTGAAGAAATTGAATCTAACTCAAGTATAAAAATAAAATCGGTCGAAATAAAATCACCAAATAACCCAGCAAATTATCTTAAGGCAAAACTAATTTACTTTGTAAGATAATATGAAAGTAGTATCATTTTTTACTGGAGCGGGAGGACTTGACCTAGGTTTTAAGAAAGCCGGTTTTGATATTATTTGGGCGAATGAGTTTGACTCCACAATTTGGGAAACATTTGAGAAAAACTTTCCTGAGACAAAGTTAGACAAAAGAAGTATTGCAGATGTTCCAACATCAGATGTTCCTTTTGCAGATGGGATAATTGGAGGACCGCCTTGTCAAAGTTGGAGTGAAGCCGGAGCAGGACGCGGTATAAATGATAAACGAGGTCAATTATTTTTTGAGTACATTAGATTACTAAAAGATAAACAACCAGCTTTTTTTCTAGCAGAAAATGTTTCTGGGATTTTACACCCTAAACATAAAGAAGCTTTTGAAAATATCTTAAAACAATTTGAAGATGTTGGTTATGACATTAACTATAAACTGCTTAATGCAAATGATTATGGCGTACCACAAGATAGGCTCCGTGTAATTATTATTGGATACCATAAAAAGAAAGTTGGATTTTCTTTTGAATTTCCCGAACCATTACCGCATAAGCCAATACTAAAAGAAACTATTTTTGATTTGCGCCGTGCAAAACCTGCAAAGCAATTCAATAAGACAAATGGCGAAGACTTAGAAATTCCAAACCACGAATACATGAATGGCGGATTTTCAACGATATACATGTCGCGCAATCGTGTTCGTTCTTGGGATGAGCCATCTTTCACAATTCAAGCCGGAGGTCGTCATGCGCCTATTCATCCGCAAGCACCAAAAATGAAATTTATTGAACAAAATAAGAGAATATTTATTCCAGGTAAAGAACATTTATACCGCCGGCTTTCGGTTAGAGAATGCGCAAGAATACAAACATTCCCTGATAATTTTATTTTTTATTACAGGGATGTTGCTGACGGTTATAAAATGATTGGTAATGCTGTGCCAGTTCAGTTTGCATACAATATAGCAAAAAAGATATTCTCTGATCTTTCAAAAATAAAAGATGTTTCGGAAAAATCATACACAAATAGCCAAAGAGTGAAGGAAAAAAATAATGTTATTTCGAAGCTGCAAACTGTATGAAAAATTAGATAATTATCTTATGGGTGCCACCGGCATCTGTGTCGTTCCCTTGTCAGGCTTCAACTGCAATCCCCAAGGCTTCCGCGCCACTCTCCTCGAATCCGACGACTCCAAATTTCAATGGATTTTTGAGACAATGGCGGAGAAGATTGAGGAATATTTGAGAAGTTGATTTTTGCGTGTTCAAAAACTTAGTTAACCATCTTTTTATGATAATAAATATCTTATGTACTTTGAATTACGAAATGCAATGCGCTACAATTAAAGGCGACCCGCAAGGGTC
>CAYIIG010000068.1:0-3804 GCA_964363425.1 uncultured Candidatus Saccharibacteria bacterium
TCACGGCACAAAATTCCGCATGAGGCAGGATTGTTTACCAATGTTGTATGAAAAAACAAGTGTGATTATTGAATAGTAATGACAACTACAATTACTTACTATGAAAACTTGGCATGAATACTACAAAGATCAAAATAAAGTAGAAATTCTGATCAAGTATTCGATCAAGCTTCCTTCGCGGGTTGATAATTTCAATATAGACGATCACCCACTCCATATTAGACAGGATGGTGGGGAAATCAACATCAATTTTCACAAAAAAGTATCACAAACTCTACTTAACGACATTAGGGATTTTTTCGGATCGTTCAAGAGTGGAAAAGAAGTTTCGAACGAATTGGTTCAAATGAACCCTAGTCGTTACATTGTCGGTTATATTAGCGAGACACTGCCTAGAATAAACAAAGAGATTTTAGAAAGAAAACATAGAGAAGGCCACATTCTTTTGCGAACCGTTTCCCAATTCGATATTTACAATGTTTTTATACTTGATGATAAAAAAGAGTATCACGCAATTTTATGGCCGTTACCCCTTCCCGGCTTTCCAGAAGTAAACAAATTTAAAGAAAAATTTGATGTTATTTTTGTAAGGGACTTGATTGATGCAATGACAGAATATTTCTACTTCAATTTAGATGAATGTGTCAGAAAAGTTATTACTTCGCTAGAAAATTATTTTATTTACTATAAGCTGAAAGCTCCAATAAATAGCGGTTTTTGGGCTAAGTTCTTTGGTATAAGGAAAAGCAAGTTTAAAAAATTGGTCAATGAATATATAACAGAGAAATTTTATGAATTTAAAGATCGCGATTTAAAAATTCTTAGAGATAATATTTTGTTTATTTATGGAATAAGAAATTTGATAGTTCACGAAAAGTTGAGATTAAAACTTGATAATCTCATGCTTTGCAAAAAAGCAATCGGTACATTGCTTTATACTTATCAATCAAAATTTGTTTACGAAGATGGCAAGAAAGATTACATATTCGCTTTTGATATGCAGTTTAAAATGATAGCCGACATGATAGTTGGGCTTAATTTAGATAATTTTGAGAAGGCGGAAAAAAGCACCAAACAACCAGAAATTATTCATAATAGCGATGAGTTAAACCAGTCTATGTTTTCTAGTCTAAAAATTACAGATAAACAGAAAAGAATGGCGAAAAGTTGATATAATTTTATGCAAATCGAATCAAAACAACAAATTTTTGAACGGCGGGAAGAGATTGAGCAGGAACTAGTGGAAATGTTCAAAGAGACTGAGAGCAATTTTACTTTGGATCATGTCAGGGATGTTATTTTCCACGAAGAAGATAACGACGACATGATGAAAGTCGTGGCAATGTTTGATCGCGGTGAAGACGCTTCAGAATTAAGTAATGTGCTTGAACTGGTGACTGTCGCTTGGAATTACTTTCCGCACAAAGCTCTTGGCGGTATCTCCCCGGCCGAGAAAGCGCTGGGAACCCCCAAACAATAAAAGCTTTATGATTTCTACTACCGAACAACAACTCGAGCTCTATATGTCGCTGTTCCGAGGAAGGACGGATGTGTATGCGCGTCGTTGGGAAAAGGATGGCCGGTCTGGATACAGTCCGGCCTATGAGTTTAATTGGGATGAGTTCATGGCGCATAAGCGATGTGGCGGTTCAATGAAAGATTTTGAAAACAAGAAGCTAATACCGCTGACTAAAGAAGTCGTTAAAAAACATCTACTCGGCCAGCATGTTGTCGGTATATATCCGATATTACCCGAAAATACATCATACTTTATTGCCGCTGATTTTGATGGTGAGAGTTGGCTGGCCGATAGCAAGGCGTTTATTGTGGCTTGCACGGAAGCTGGGCTCTCGGCATATCTTGAACGTTCCCGATCGGGAAACGGTGGTCATGTTTGGATTTTCTTTTCCGAATCCTACCCGTGTTATAAAAGTCGGCAAATTGCACTCGAGCTTATTCGTAAAGCATTTCATGTTTCCGAGTTTGAAAAAGAAGTCAGTTTTGATCGCCTATTCCCCAATCAAGATACATTGACTGGAGCAGGTTTTGGCAACCTCATCGCCTTACCACTTCAAGGAAGATCAGTATCGGTGAATAACTCAATGTTTATTGATCCAATGACCAGCAAGTCATTTCTTGATCAGTGGCAATTTTTGAACAGTGCAAAACGACACACTATTGCCGAGTTAGATTCAGCGCACAAGCTACTTTTTGAAGATACAGGCAAACCGACAGCAAATATACCAGCTGGCGGTGGACTTGGAATTTTAGTGAGCAATCAAATCGATTTAAGACGATCCGAGCTTACTCCCGGGCTTATTCATTTTCTCAAGGAGGAACTCAATTTTCTTAACACCGAATATCTCACTAAACGGAGGTTAGGAAAGTCTATTTATAAGGTACAGAAATATTTTAAGCTGATTGATGAAACCGGAGATACTATTTCACTGCCACGCGGGTTTCTGCAAACGCTTGTTGGTTTTCTTAAAGAAAATAATATTGCTTATACGATACGATTTGATACCTCCTCTTTTGAGCAGATTCATTATCAGAGCCAAATAGAACTAACGCCAGCACAGATTCCTGTTGTGCAAGTGGCGACGGATAATGATCAGGGTGTTATCGTTGCTCCCTCTGGAAGTGGTAAAACTATCATCGGATTGGAGATTATAACCCGCAGGCAATTACCAGCTCTTATTCTCGTTCATCGCAAGCAGTTATTGGATCAGTGGGTTGAAAGAATTCAAACATTTTTAGGGATTGCGAAAGCGCATATTGGTCAGTATTCCGGAACGAAGAAAAAATTGGGTAAGCAAATAACTGTTGGCTTATTGCAAAGCTTGGCTCGCAAGGGCGATCTTTCAGAGTTGAAGGATCAATTCGGCACAATTATTGTGGACGAATGCCATCACATTCCAGCGGCCACGTTCCGTGAAGTTATCGCTCAACTGAATCCAAAGTATATTTATGGTCTCACGGCTACTCCGAAGCGAAAGCACAACGATGAAAAATTGATCTATGTTTATATAGGTGAAATCATCGCTCGTATGGAAGCTTCGGATATTGCGCAGGTCTCCAATCTTCCAAGCCAGCCACCAGAAGTTTTAATCCGCACGACCGCCTTGGCAGTGCCCTTTAAGTTTACGACGGATCATTTTCAACTTTTGGCTAAAGTTGTTTGTTTCGATACCGCGAGAAATCAGCTGATCGTTGAAGATATTTTAAGTAAGGTTTCCGACGGCAAAAGACTACTTGTGTTAAGTGAGAGGAAAGAGCATTTGGAAATTCTGGCTATGTATCTAAAGGGTAAGTGCGAGACCATCGTAATTTCAGGAGACGATTCAGCACCAAAAAGAAAATCAAAGCTCAAACAGATTGAGTCCGGACATTATCAGGTTATCCTTTCTACTGGTCAATTCTTTGGTGAGGGCATAGATATTCGAGGAATTTCTTGCCTGATTTTGGCCTTTCCATTTTCGTTTGAGGGCAAGCTCGTTCAATACATGGGACGCCTCCGGGATATTGGGGAACAAAAAACGATTGTTGATTATCGAGACACACTCATTCCATTTTTGGAGAAACAGTTTAAACAGCGTGAACGGCACTATAAAAAGTTAAAGGCACAGATTAAGCAATTATGACTCGGCATAATTTGCTTAATATTTCTTTAGTTAAGCAAATCGTCCCAGGCTCTCAAATTTGGTTTTACGGCTCGTCAGTTTTGCAATTGGTGCAAAGCTCTTACTCTCGGCACAAAGCTCGCCACAAGGGCAAACAGCTGGGGAATCAGGGGTTACAGGTTCT
>CAYIIG010000069.1:0-3734 GCA_964363425.1 uncultured Candidatus Saccharibacteria bacterium
TGGATGATTTGCAGCCGAAATTTGAAAGTTTTAACGGACAAGCGAGATTTTTAGCCCTATTCCGCGTTTAGATAGTGGATAGGTTCTAAGACGATGTTGAATGAAATTATATCACAAATCATTAATTCGCCGCTTTAGAAAACTCAATCGGGCTTCGAGTCCTCACACCCCGATACCCATCGGGGCTTCCTCGTCCCAAATTTCGAGGACTCAATTTGTGCGACCAATTTTTCTTAGTGGTAATCCGCTTTAGAAAAATGGAAGTACTCTTGTGGTGCCGAGGAGAGGAATCTCGAATCTTACAGATTCTGTACACCTTTTCTGTTTTATCTTCGCGAAGACGCTCAATAAAAACTATCAAAGGTCTTCGAGTCCTCACACAAGCTCTCCCAGAGCTTGTTTCCTCGTCCCAAATTTCGAGGACTCAATTTGTGCCGAGGAGAGGACTCGAACCTCCATGGGTTACCCCGCTTGCTCCTAAGGCAAGTACGTCTACCAATTTCGCCACCTCGGCATAGAAATGACATTGAAACCTTAGCATAAAATCTGAAAAATATCCAAAAGAAAAAATCTTATTGATTGTTAAGTCTGATGAGATCGTATATTTCACTCGAAAGCTTCTTCATTGGAAATGATTTTTTATGACTTTTCGTCTTTAATGAAGTTAGAACCGCGATAATATATTTAATATTTCCATCTTCGACAATTCCGGCGTCGGAATTGAATTTGAGAATCACTCCGTCTTTGAGCTTGCTTTCAAACCATCCGCCTTTGCGATAGAATTTTGCCGATTTCGGCAAACCCGCGCCAATATTATTATCTTCAAAATGCTTGCCTGTTGATAAAAATTCTTTCAATAACCGTCTTGATTCGCTATTCAGCAATTTTTCTTCCTCAATCAAAAAGAAAAGTTCGGCAATATGTCTTGCGCATGTCAGAGTAATCGGCGCCTTTTTATATTTTGCCTTTTCAAATTTTCTAGAAATAAACTTGCGGGTCACTTCGCTTCCCTGCCAGTGATATTTTTTGATTATGTTTTTGTTTATATTTTCCCTGCCGACCAAATCAATCAGGCAATTTGCCACCGTGTTGTCGCTTCGTGAAAGCATAAGTTCTAGCAGATGTCTGACACTTCCCTTATCGCCTGCCTTCAAAAGTTTGCTGTCATCATAAGGTATCTGTTTTCTCTTATCGACAGCATTGATTTTCGATACCGTGATCTTTTTATTCAAATTTATTATCTTATTATCAATTTGCCTTAATACTTCCGCCGCCACATAGATTTTATAAAGACTTGCAGGATAAATAAAATAATCATTATTGTACCCGCCCATAATTGGATTCTTGCCGCTCAAGTTTATAACGGCAATCGAAATTTTTTTATTTAAAAACACAACGGGCCTATTCAAGCTCCTGTCGTGTTTGGGTATAATTTTCAGAGAAAAAAGAATATTCTCTATTGATTTGGAAAACTTAACATTATGTTTCAAGATTGGCATTTTATAAAAAGTTTATTCAAGACACCTCTGCAATTCTTCCATATCATCAAAATGATTTTTCACCCCTCTTATCTCTTGATATGTTTCGTGACCTTTGCCCGCCAAGAGAATAATATCGCCGGATATCGCGAGTGAACAGGCTTTTTTTATCGCTTCTCTCCTGTCAACAATCGCTAAAGTTTTATCCCCTATCTTGTTATCCAACCCTTCTTTCATTTGCTCAATTATTGAGATCGGATCTTCCGAACGCGGATTATCTGAGGTCAAAATCAAAATGTCGCTCAATTCGCTGGCGATCCGAGCCATTATCGGCCGTTTTGTCGTGTCTCTGTCGCCACCGCAGCCGATTAGAGTGATTATTTTTCCATCATCTCTCCTGATGTCGCGGATGGTGTTCAAAACTTTTTCCACAGCATCCGGTGTATGCGCGTAATCAACAATTCCGACAATTCCATTTTTTGACTTGAAGTGTTCAAATCTGCCCTCCACAGGATTAAGATCGCTCAATATTTTAAGGACTCTATCCTTTTCTTGACTCAAGAGAATCGCGGCTCCATAAATTCCCGTGAAGTTATAGGCATTGAAACTGCCAATTAGTTTTGTCCTGACTTTTTTGCCATCAACTTCAAGCAATAATCCATCAAAGCCGTTTTCAACAATTTCACAATTGAAATCCGCCGGCGATTTCAAAGAAAAATATTTCTTTGAAGCTTTGGAATTTTTGTCCAAAACTTTCGCATTCTCATCGTCAAGATTGCTCAACACAAAAGCGTCGTTGTCCAACATATTTAAAAACCCTTGCTTGGCTTGCAAATATTCATCAAAAGTGCCGTGATAATCGAGATGATCCTGTGTAAGATTTGTAAATATTGCTCCGGCGAATTTCAAGCCATCTATTCTATGCTGAACCACCGAATGAGAACTCACTTCCATAAAGCAATATGAACAGCCTGCTTTGACCATTTCGGAAAGAAATCTATTCAATGTAAGAGAATCCGGGGTCGTGTTATTTGTCGAAAGCTCTTTTTCATCTATTATATTTTTCACCGTGGAAATCAAACCCGCTTTATATCCGAGTTTTTGAAATAGGCGATACAAAAGAGTGGCGGTTGTAGTCTTTCCGTTTGTTCCGGTTACTCCGATCAATTTTAATTTCGACGAAGGATTATTGAAGAAATTCCGCGCGATTTGAGCAAGAGCGATTTGAGTATTTTCAACTTTGATATAAATCGCTTTTTCTTTGATAATGCTCAGCAATTCTTCGCAAATTACCACACTCGCTCCATTCCTAATAGCTTTCTCGATAAAATTATGCCCATCATTTTTAGCGCCCCGAATAGCGACAAAAAGCGAAGATTGTTCGCATTTCTGAGAATCAATGCAGATTGATGAAATGATGATTTCATCGGAACAAGTTATCTCAACAACTTTAACATCTCTTAATAATTCTTCTAACTTTTTCATAAAACATTCTTTTAAAAAGTACGAAAATTAAATATAATTTTTATCTGATAAAAGACTACTCTCTAAACTTTTTGCCGTCAATTTTTATTTTTCTCTTCAGATAAATACTCCATCGTTGCTTCGACAAGCTTTTTCACATCCTCAAACCGGCCATCAATAGTCGAGCCTAGCACCGAAATCACAATTGGTCTCATCAATCCTGAATCAAAAGCCACGACAAGATTTCCGCCCGCCATATCGGTAAATCCTGTCTTAGAGGCAATCAGGCTTGGGATTTCTCTTACGATCTCATTAGTATTCAAAGCTGTGTAATTCAGACCGCCAATGGGTGTAAAATTAATCCTATCATATGCCGTCGCTTCAAGAACTTCAGGCTTATTTTTTATAATATAAGAGAATAACTTAGTCATATCTTCCGCAGACCCATATCCGCCATTTTTTTCTTCAGACGCATCCAAACCTGTTTCATTTAAATAATATGTCTGCCTAAGACCAATCTCTTTCGCTTTTTTATTCATCGCATCAATAAAATTTTTTCGGCCAATCTCTTCGCTTAATTGAGCTTCCAGAGCTGTAACCGGAGACGCGACATTTCCTGCTGAAGATTCCGCATCCAGACTTTCAGCCGCGCTCGCCACCGCGTATATTCCGTCGTTTGACGAAGACACCAAGCTGAAATCAATCAGATCTTTAATCTTCCATTCTTCTCCGCTTCTCAAACCGCTGTCGCCTTCCTGTTTTATAGAATCAGTGGTAATTTTAATTTTGGCT
>CAYIIG010000070.1:0-3562 GCA_964363425.1 uncultured Candidatus Saccharibacteria bacterium
CTTATTGATATTGTTGCATCACAGAATCTGATAAACGCTTTATACCAAGGTACCCGCTCTGACGGATAACCTGAAAGGTATATAATATTCGGTATATTAGATGGTTTAAAAAGGCTATCGGGTAAATAATAAGAGAGTATAGCATCCGGTTTATTTTTCTTGAGCTCTTCAAAAATCTTTTCATCAAATGCGACGGATTCTGTAATCCATCTCACGTGATTTCGATCAGGTTTTGTTGTGTAAAGATTAGATATAGATTCAGAAATATTGAACCGGAGAATATTTACATTAGGTAGTTTTTTATCGGCGAATTCTTTAAACAAAAAAGTTTCTTCTAGTTCTCCTGGAATTGAAGTGTAAAAATCAATTTCGTGTCCAAGTTTCGATAAAAATTCAGCGTGCTTTGTGGATACTTTTTCTGAGCCGGCTACATGGTAGGTAACGCGTGGCTGGATGATTGCTATTTTCATAGAGTAATTTTTCCTTCAAGATAGTCACAATACATATCGTATTGAATTTTTCCGCTTGTATATTTATTTATAAAACCAATATAATGAGGAAGATCTTTGTAGTAGACAAATATTCTCTGTTCTGTTTCATTGTCACGCAATGGTGTAAAATCTTCCATTTTTCCAATTTTGCAAGCAAATCTAACCTGTAAATTATGTTTCTGGATTTCTTCTTTTGCGCCAGGATTTATAACTTCCAAGGAACCTAGTAATTTAATGCCTTTTGGAACAAATTGAGCTTCCTCAATAAATTCTCTCTGAAGCGTTTCAATTGCGGTTTCGTTTTTTTCTGATCCACCGCCAGGAGGGGTAAAGCGGTCATCGCCTTTTTCTCGAACAAGTACAACAAGATTATCTACCGTACTACAAAAGCCGTACACTTGTTGCACAGGAATACTACGGGGTATTACTCCGGGATGCCAGATATACCTAATTGTATTTCCATCCTTTTTTTTTGTTTCAGTAAGTTTATATTTTTCCATTTCTATTATTTTTAAGTATAACAAAAAGGACCCTGCTTTCACAGGGCCCCCTAAATGATACTTCTCAGGTAATCAATTTCCTTTTGAAGCACCTCAATGATCAAGTTTCGGTTCGGTTTTTTCAATACGATACCGTATGCTGGTTCAATAGCTGTTCGCAAACCTGATTTTTCGAGAAATTTGACAAAATCTCCAGGTTTAAACTCGTCTGTTCTACTCAGTTTTGATGTGGCACTAATAACTCTTTGAATTCGGGAGCATGATGCTTGATGACCTACAATGATTTGTAAGGAATCACCATCTTCCTCAAACACCTCCTTAAGAAGAAGGTAGAGGCGTAAGGAAAACTCACCTTGATGTTCTCCAAATTCTTTGAACCATCCGACAATTTCTGGATGCTCAGCTTTTCCGCCAACCCCCATAATTGGGTTTCCGAATCGGTAGAGTAACTCACAAGCATCGAGCTTCTGTTGCCACACGGACCACGCGTCTACAAGAGGTTTGTATTCTTTTCCATGGATATGATTCTTGATTACGAAATCACCTTGATAGATTTCTCGTACCCCAGCAGTTTCAAAGATCTCAGTTGGAATACCAGCGACAGAGAATTCTTCCGCAGCGATCGTGGCTGTTTGAATTGCTCTAAGACGGTTGCTATACCTGATCTGAGTTTGTCGGACATTAATCTTTCTGCAGAATCTTACTATCTGCTTTCCTAGTGTCCTAATATCAGGTTTAGTATCCTCAGTGAGTGGCTGATTCAAATCCTGCGAGAGAACAACAGCATCGATGCCATGTCTAACTAAGATCATCACTTCACCCGGAGAACATCCCCGAGTATCTTGGTTTTCAATGAGTCTCATAGGACCCCTCCTTTCTGCTACAAACATACAATATATATTGAAAACTATCAAGCTTGCACCTATGCTAAACTAGACTGAATTATCTATCAGAATTAATACTATGACTAAACCATCAATTTCGGTTGTACTTGGAAGCTATAACAGAAAGTCATTTCTTAAAAAAACCATTGATACTATTAGAGAAAATGGTATCTCTGTTCCTTATGAGATTATTGTCATTGATGTTGGATCAACGGACGGAAGTATTTCCTATCTTACATCACAGAAAGATATAATCACGATAGTTCAGCACAACCACGGCGTATGGAAAAGTAAAAAAATGGATAAGAAAAGTTGGGGTTATTACATGAATATTGCTTTTCAGGCGACTCACGGCAAATATATTCTGATGATTTCTGACGATTGTCTATTGGTACCAGGATCAGTTATGAATGGATTCAATCTCTTTGAAACAAGAACGAAAGCTGGTAATAAAATCGGGGGCGTTGCATTTTATTGGAGAAATTTGCCGTATGAAAAAATGTACTATGTCCGACAGACACTTGGTCACAAACTTTCAATTAACCATGGAATGTATCTAAAGTCTGCCCTAGAAACTATTGGTTTTTGTGATGAAGACAAATATCCTTTCTATTATGGCGATGGGGATCTTTCTCTAAAATTATGGCGAGCCGGATACTCGATCATTGATTGCAAGGAGGCATTTGTTGAACATTTTCATTTTGCAAATATGAGAGTCAGACAAAAGAACAGCGAACAGAAAGAGGAACACAAGAAAATCTATATGAGTACTTGGAAAGATATTTTTTACAATGAAAAAACTGATAATCAGAGTGGAAAAATCTTTCTTAATTATAATGACCATTGCAATACTGCACGGCTTTTCAAGACAAGTTTTAAGTATTATATTGGAATCATTCAGTCAAAATTTGGAAAATTCTATGGTTATGAGAGAAAATGCCCAGATAGATTGCCGAGTATTGAGATGCTTTCAAATTATTTAAATATAAAATATATTCTTTCAAAATTTAAAATCACACCAGACCAATTGTGTTTTTTCGCTTTGATTAAGAAAGATGACAAGATTCTTATGGGGCTTCGTGAATACAAAAAAGGAAATCCTGTGTGGACATATCCTGGTGGGCGTGGTCAGTCTAATGAAACAATGATTGAAACTTTGAAGCGAGAAATAGAGGAAGAAATAGGTGTATGTAAATTAAATTTTGTTAGGATGATTGGGCAGAAAGATGGTGTAAAAGTTGGAGACAAAGTTTACTTTATAGAATGTGAAATCTTTGAAGAGCCACGCTTAATGGAACCGAAAAAATTTAAAGAGTGGAAATGGCATAAAATAAATGATTTACCTAAAAATCTTATCGATCCAGAAGATATAAAATTTATTCATAGAATTTATTAATTTTTGAAGCATTAAATTTTTTCTCGGCGGGTTTTTTATATAATTTTAGAGAGAGAGGAGAAGGTTTTTAAAGATGCGGATAATTTTTAAAAGTTATCCACATCTTTTTATTTGCTTGCGTGGTGTGAAGTGGGATATACTATCAGTGTTGTGGGAAGAAGTGGGAAATAATAAAACTTACACAACCGGCGCATTTCTTCGTTGCAAGCTCCGTTTGCTTCCGCGCAGTATTATTCATACAGCTTGGTCGCAATACTCGCTCGCGTCTGATTGAGTACAATCACCTACTGG
>CAYIIG010000071.1:0-3533 GCA_964363425.1 uncultured Candidatus Saccharibacteria bacterium
GAATGTATTTTGAAAGCAACCCTGATGCCGACTAATCGCACGCGCGGAGCGCGTGATGACTCGAAACTAATTCGTACGCTCGTATCGTTCCGCCACTGCCTCACTTCTCTCGGCAACACCAAAGAAAAATGTTTTTTTCTTTGGTGTTTTTTGAGTGAAATTCGAAACTATTTCGAGCAAAATTCAATTAAAATAATTTATCTTAAAAAAACGAAGGTGTCGCCACTTCCGGAACCTATTTCCGCGGACAACATATCTATAATCCAAAAAATAAAAAAGAAATGATTGATGGTATAATTAACATAATCGTCATCGGTCCGAATGTGTATGAAACCGACCGTTTCGCCACCGTCGCGTTCGCAATGGAAAAAGACGGCATAAACTTCATTGAAAACCTTGAAAATTTTGATGGTTATATGATAGACAAGGACGGCATCGCCGTCATGACAAGCGGTTTCGAAAAATCAACTTAACTTTGAATCACGGAATAATCTTATGCTCAAATTTATAGATAAATTTCTGAACAAAATCACGATGTATCGGCTTGTTCTTTATGTATTATTGTCTTTTTTTGCCGTTGCTTTGGGACTTTCTTTTTTTAAACTTCTGCCTTACGCTCCGGCGGATCTTGTCATTTCCGGAATTATCATCACTTCGGTGTCGTGGCTGACCAATTTGATTTTCGCGCGCGTTTTCAAAGCGCCAAAAAACATTGAGTCGGTGTATGTCACTGCGCTGATTTTGGTATTCATTATTACACCACCGCAGTTTAGTGACTATTCGCAATTCTTGTCGATTGCTGTGTGGGCGTCGGTGTGGGCGATGGCGTCAAAATATATTTTAGCGATACGAAAAAAACATATTTTCAACCCTGCCACGCTTGCGGTGGCGTTGACCGCAATCGCCCTTGGAGAATCAGCAAGCTGGTGGATAGGAACGACCTATATGTTGCCGATTGTCATCATCGGCGGTCTTCTCATTGTCCGAAAAATTCGCCGAGTCGATATGATGATAAGCTTTTTCATTGCCGTTCTAGCAGGCGTATTAGGCTTCGGACTTTTAAACGGAGCTAATCTGCCGAGCTATTTTTATAAAACTTTCGCTTACTCGCCGATTATATTTTTCGCTTTCATAATGCTCACCGAACCCTTGACCACGCCTCCGACAAGACGGCTCCGCATCGTTTATGGCGCGTTTGTCGGTCTATTGTTCGCGCCGGATTTTCATATCGGCTCTATTTATTCAACGCCAGAGCTAGCGCTTATCATCGGCAACATATTCTCTTATGTTATAAGCCCGAAAGAAAAACTCATATTGAAATTAAAGGAAAAAAACAGAGTAGCAACCGACACATTTGATTTTGTTTTTAAAAGCGACAGAAAATTCTCGTTTCAACCGGGACAATATATGGAGTGGACATTAAAACCCGACAAGGCGGACAGTCGTGGTAATCGCCGTTATTTCACCATAGCCTCATCGCCGACGGAGGAAGATGTCCGCATTGGAATCAAATTCTATCCGGAATCAAGCAGTTTTAAAAATCAGCTAGTCTCCATGAAAGAAGGCGATGAAATTGTCGCTTCTCAGCGAGCCGGAGATTTCACTATGCCGAAAGACAAAACAAAAAAACTTGTTTTCATCGCAGGAGGAATCGGTATTACGCCTTTCCGCAGTATGGTTAAATTTTTGATAGACAAAAACGAAAAGCGAGATATAACTCTTTTATATTCCAGCAAAACCGTCGCCGACATCGCTTATAAAGATATTTTTGACACAGCTGAGAGACAGCTTGGAATAAAAACTGTCTATGCTATTACAGAGCCGTCTCAAACGCTAACCGATTCTCAAATGCGAAAAGGATTTATCGACATGCAAATGATTATGAAGGAAATTCCCGACTTCAAGGATAGAATTTTTTACATATCCGGTCCGCACGGAATGGTGTCCGTCTTTGGAAAAATCCTGAAAGATATGGGTGTCAGAAAAAATCAAATTAAAATCGACTTCTTCCCCGGATTTGCTTAAAAAAATCCAGTGACCCGCTTGGTATTTAAAAAAATTAGAAATTCTTTTTACACTCCGCTCCGCGACAAAAGCGCTTTCAAAGTCTTTAGGGCGATCTTAAGATCAAGAAGGAATGAACGATTCTTAATATAATAAAGATCATAGGAAAGTTTTATTTTTGTCTGATCGCTGCCTACATCAAACTTCGGCGGAGTGTTTTGATAAAGTTGCGCCCAGCCGGAAAGCCCGGGCTTTATGAGGTGGCGAATATTGTAATAAGGTATTTCCTTCTCGTAGAGCTTTACAAGAGAAGGCATCTCGGGTCGCGGACCGACAAGCGACATGTCGCCCTTTAGGATACTCCAGAGCTGGGGCAGTTCGTCAACTCTCGTCTTTCTCAGAAACTTCCCCGCTCTCGTTATTTTTCTCACCTTGTCTTTTTCGGCGATGCCGTCGTCGTTCACGCTCATACTCCTGAATTTATAAATTTTCACTATTTTATTATTCTGTCCCACTCTTTCTTGAGAAATGAAAATCGAACCGCCGTCGTCGAGCTTGATAAGCAATATCACAAGCGGATAAATCGCAAGAGAGACGGTTCCAATAATGGTTGAAATCGCGATATCCATCGCTCTTTTCAGGATGCTGTATCCGGTATTGGAAGAGAAAGATATGTTTTCAAGAAACCAATTATATCTCAAAAGCGAAAGCGGAACGCGATCAAAAATATCTTCATATATTTTATGCATATCCGTGAATTTTATTTTGGAAAATATGAGATTATACAGATGTAGCAATATCGGCTCAACTTTTTTATTCTGAAGATCGATAACGATGATTGAAATTCCCTCACTATATATCCTATCCAGAATTTCGCTTTGAAAATCAAGGTTTTCTGTCTTATCCAAGTCAACAGAGGACACTAACTCGATACTGTAACGCGAGTTGTTATTTATTTCATTTTTCAAATCACGCATTTCCGCTCCACTCCCTATTAGAATGGCCTTCTCTCTATCTTTGAAGCCGAAAAGCCGTTCGCCATAAATTCTCCACACGAGAATAAGAAAGAAAGAAACAAACAAATATATAAAAAGCATCGTCTTGGGAGCGATGCCGAAATAAGGTATAAAATAAAAGAAAAGCGCGGCAATAATGCTGTTAAAGATTTGGGTGTTTAAAATTACGCCCGGTAATTTATTCTTTAACATAACTGTATGCTTCTCGTAAAGTCCGGCGACAAAGAAAGAAAACATCCAAACCAAAAAAATAAAAGAAAATGGTGTCAAATGGCTATAAAATTCAAACGCTGGCGGGAAACCCAAATTTCTTATGAACAAAGAAAGCCATAAAGCAAAGGTGAAAATCAATATGTCGCCCAAAAACAGCAATATGGGTTCTTTTCTGTCCATTATTCTCATTTGTGGACAAGTATAGCGGTTTTCCGCTAAAATTCAACAAATTACCCAATTTCAGTATATACTTTGAATTACGAAATGCCCCAACTTCACTTTTGGCATTTAACGCAAACA
>CAYIIG010000072.1:0-3531 GCA_964363425.1 uncultured Candidatus Saccharibacteria bacterium
CTTCGCGGTTCGTCACTTTTTTTAGCGTGCCGTCAGCCATTTTGAGAAATTCGCGGTTATTGTGAATATAATCGCGCAAATCTTCCGGAAGAATTTTATCTTCTCCGCAATAACAAGCGACATCAAAAGCGAGCCAGTCTATTTCGACATCCATTTCTACAGCGAAATCAGCCTTGAAATTTCCAGTCGCGGTTCGGAGTTCGTCTCTCGTGAATTCAATAGAAAGTCCCAGTTTTTTAATTTCAGCAAACGCGCCGAAAGCGAATTTCGCTATTTGTTTCTCTCCTTCGCGGTGGCATTTTACGCTTTTGTTGAAACCGTAGTTTTCATTATTATAAAATTTTTTAAAAAGAGCAATTTCTTTTTGTTTTTCGATTTTTGCGAAGGAAATGGTTTTTTCAGAAATTCGCATAATATGATTTTTATATGGTGAGAAACTGTGTCGTTCAAAAATAACTTTCCCCATTCTTCGTGAGATTCTGACTGATTCTGACACATCAATTTTTTTCAAACCGTAATCTATCACCGCTCGCATATCGAGAATATTTTGTTTTTGATCATAATCAATTACGATTATCTGTCGCGCGTTTTTGTATTCCAGTATTTCCATATCAGGCGAAAGGTCTGTGGCGATTTCAAAAGAAGTTTTCGCCTCTCGAAGAATATCGTTGATGAGGATGACTTCTTCGCTTTCAAGTTCCGTTTCGCGCATTCTTTCCATTCGATTTCTATCCGTCTTTTCGTAACCGTAATACTGATAATCAGCCATATTATTGACAATAATTCTTTTCAAGATGCCAAGAATAATAGGTGAGACAAGGTGAATCGCAACATTTCTACCACATAGGACAGCGACACATTTCGTCCCCGCAAACAAAGTTTCCTTCTCATTTTTTTGCGCGACGGCGAAGTATTTTTGATCAAGGCGAAACACGAAAGTCGCTTCGGCGCGTTCGTCTTTATAGTCATAATCGGTGTCTTCGCGCTTGAAAATTTCTGCGGTGATTTTTTTTGGGTTTTCTTCAAAATGAATTTTCCCGCTTGCTGTTTTGTTTTCCAAATAAACAGCAAGCCCTGAATTTTTAAGAAGGAGAAAAAGTTCCCCGCGGTCATAGTTGCTTTCCCAGGAATCTTCATCTCGAAGGAAAATGAGCAAATCGCGTTCTTCATTGGTGATATTTTGCGTTTCTTTTTTGATAAGTCGAGCGATTATTTCTTGTGTGTTGTTCGGAATCCGGTAAGAATGCGATATGCGGTTTTGCTCGACAATCTCCGGATGAATTTTTCCATAGCTCATATTGATGAGAACGCAATATCGCTCGGAAAAAAGTTTTTTAGCAAGAGTTGGTTTTTCAGTCGCCATTGGGATGGAAATTTTCGATGCGTTCGCCATTTTTGTACGCAATTCTTCAAGAACAGAGGGAGAAAGGACATTTGGATCAATACCGATAGAGCGGAGTGTTGCTTCGAGCGAGGGTACATTCGATTTGACAACCCCAGTATCTTTCTCACTTTCTTTTGTTGACACATTCGGTCTGCTGACCTCAGTATCTTCCTCGCCTTCGCTCGTCGACACATTCGATTTGCCAACCCCAGTATCTTTCCCACTTTCTTTTGTTGATATTTCTATGGTTTTTTGCGAAGAGTGAGGTTTATCCTTGAGCCACCCGACAAAATTTTCCGCTACACAGACGCTATCATTCACATCAATAAAATCGGTTTGATTGAGGAACGCTTCGAATTTTTCCAAGAATTTGAAACCGACCGCCGCCATATGCTTGCAATAATCATCATAAGGACAATCGCATTCTCCGCCTTTGAAGCTAAGATTTCCTACATCAAAAATCAGTGTTGTGTAATAATCTTCTGATCCGAGCACGCCCGCTTCAATCTCAATGCATTCTGACTTGGCGCTCGCTTCAATCCATTGCACATTTCCATAGCGATAATAAACCTCTCCTCGACGATACACCGTGTCGTCCACCAAATCTCGCAAGTTTTCCCTCATTTCTTTCCGGTCAAAATGAATTTTCATAAATATATTTGTAGCACGAAAATAGATGATAATTCAATAGACGGCTATTCGTATCTCCTCACTCCTCCATTTTTCTTCTTGTATCTTCTTTGTCATCCTCGCGAACGCGGGGATCCATGAATAACCACAGGGCAGATGGATTCCCTTTTTCAAGGGAATGACAGAGGGAGGTGTGAATTGTTAGGGCTATTCATATTGACCGGAGTATATCCAATGTGTATGCTTTTATTATGATAACAAAATTGCAAAAATGGGGGAATAGCTACGCGGTGCGGATTCCTAAGAATTTCATTCAAGACCTTAAATTGGCGAGCGGGTCGGAGATTGAAATCAAATATTATAATCAATCATTGATTATAAAGCCGAAAAAACAGAAAGAATACACACTCAAGGAGCTTATTAAAGGAATTACGCCGAAAAATAGACATAAACTTATTTTTAACGGACCGGATGTCGGCAAAGAAAAAATAATATGGTAGAGAAAATTCCAGACCAAGGCGATATCGTGTGGCTTTCTTTAGACCCGACAAAAGGACACGAGCAAAAAGGCAGGCGTCCCATGATTGTCCTTACAAAAAAGGAATACAACAAAGCGACAGGATGTTTTCTTGTGTGTCCTATCACGACGAAAAGGAAAGGATATATGACGGAGGTTTTGTGTGAGATTGATGACAAAATCGCTGTTATTTTATCTGACCAAATCCGTTGCGTTGATTTTACTCTGCGAAAGGCGGAATATATAGCTACCGCCTCATCTGAAATTTTGTCCGAAGTCAAAGCAAAAATACACGCCTTGATTTTCTAAACAATATTTGATTGCACTGGATTGCGATTGTGAAAATTTGCCGGATTTTTTGTGTAGGTATATGATATTTATATAACTTCTGGAAATAGATGGATAGGGAAGTCTTTTGTTTGTCATTTCAGCTAGCAGTATCAATACAAAGGCTCCTGACCCCGTACTCTAATTTTTTGCGAAAATTTATAACAAAAACAAGTAATTATTTATATGAAAATTCAAAAAGGATTTATTCAAATACCAATACTCATCGCAATTATTGTGGGCGTTTCAGTTTTGAGTGGTGCAGGGTATGTTGGTGTGAAGCAGTATCAAAACTATCAAGTCGAAAAAATGAAAAAAGAAAAGGAGGCACAGGAGAGAGAAAAAGAAGTACAAATGGCAACAAGAAGCACAACAGAAAGCTCTTGAGACGGCACAGCAAGAAATTGAGAAGTTGAAAATTGAAAGTGAACAATCAAAAACTCAGCAAAAAGTAATTGAACAAAAGTTAAATCAGCAGAATACTAAACCAAAAGATTTAACTATTACTTCATCTGATCTTGCCCTATATTTAAATGGAGTGGTGGAAATTGAATGTAAAGATGGGCGTGGAAGTGGCTCGCTTTGGAATCTAAGTGGGTTTGGTTTTACGGTTTTAACTAATAGACCTCTTTCAAAAGTCCCCTTCCTCTAGTAAAATAGAAGTATGCATAAC
>CAYIIG010000073.1:0-3312 GCA_964363425.1 uncultured Candidatus Saccharibacteria bacterium
TCTGGATCCCCGCCTGCGCGGGGATGACAGAAAAGAGCATTTCGTAATTCAAAGTATTATAGGGTAAAAAGTTTTTATTGTCATTTTAAACTTTGGAGCACGATTAAATAAAAAATTATTTTTGTTGTATAATTGAAAAATTATGGAAATCGCCTTATATAGAAAATATCGTCCGCAAAATTTTAAAGATGTTTTGGGGCAGGAACATATCGTGAAAGTTTTGGAAGGATCTATAGAACTCGGCAACATTTCGCATGCTTATCTTTTTGCCGGTTCGCGCGGGACAGGGAAGACGAGTATTGCTAGAATTTTTGCCAAGGCAATCGGCTCAAGCGATAACGATATCTATGAAATTGACGCCGCCTCAAACAGGGGAATAGACGATATAAGAGAGCTTCGAGAGGCGGTAAGCTCTTTGCCGTTTCAGTCGCCTTATAAAGTTTACATAGTTGACGAGGTTCATATGCTCACCAAAGAGGCTTTCAACGCGCTTTTGAAAACATTAGAAGAACCTCCCAAGCATATCGTTTTCATATTGGCAACGACAGAGATAGATAAACTGCCGGAAACCGTCGTCTCTCGTTGTCAGGTTTTCTCGTTTAAAAAACCGTCTCATAAAATTTTAAAGGAACTGGTTTTGAATGTCGCAAAAAAAGAAGGATTCAAGATCGAGCCGTCTTCCGCTGATTTAATAGCTCTTCTCGGTGAGGGTTCGTTCAGAGATACACAGGGAATACTTCAGAAGATTTTGAGTTTTTCCAAAGATAAGAAAATTTCCGTTGAAGAAGTTGAACAAGTCGCCGGAGCGCCTCGAGGGAGTCTCGTTAATGATTTTATCAAATCTATTGACGGCAAGGATTTGCCCGCTGGACTTGAGGCGGTTAAGTCTGCCGTTTCGAATGACATCGATATGCTTGTTTATCTCAAGATGATTCTCCGCAAAATGAGAGCTGTTTTGCTTCTTAAATACGCTAAAAATATGGAAGATTCAATCAAGGAAGAATACTCCGAAGAAGATTTTAATTTTCTCAAAGAAATGAGCGCCAAAAAAGATTCCAACATCAACTCAATCACGCTTCTTGAAATGCTTGGCGTGTATGATTCCGTTGTCCGCGCCCATATTCCCGAACTTCCGCTCGAATTAGCCTTGGTTAAGATTTGTTCATAATCTTTCAGCTATTGCGAATTCTGGATTTTTTCACTGCATTCCTATAAGCTGATAACTAACAGCTATAAGCTGTTTTACATTGCCGGATCGTCTAACGGTAGTCGCCTCATCGGCGACCCGCCGATGAGGCGGGGACAAATATGTGGTATGTTTATATAATAAAAAGTTTGAAAAACGGAAGGTTGTATGTTGGTAGTACCAATGATATAAAAAGAAGATTGAAAGAACATAATAATGGCATTGGTGGAAAATACACCAGGGACAATAGACCGTTCAAGCTGATTTTTTATGAAGCTTTTTTAAACAAAGAAGATGCCACAAAAGACGAGTTGTTTTTTAAAAGCGGTTATGGTCGGGAAGTGTTAAAAGATAAATTAAAAAATTATCTTAAGATCTCTTAAGAATGCCGGATCGTCTAACGGTAGGACAGCAGCCTTTGAAGCTGTTTATCTTGGTTCGATTCCAAGTCCGGCAGCAAACAAGCGAAGCGTGGTTTGGGGTCGGAAGGAGTGCCCAAATGCACTCCGTCTTAGAATCGAAGCCTCGATGAGCAGATTTTAGAGTTTGTAGTCAAACGATAAAATCTCCATCGAGGGGACTGAAACTGTAAGTTTCGATAAATGTACTCATTGTCCAAGTCCGGCAGTCGCGAAATTTTAACGAGCGAAGCGACTATAAAATTTCAGCGTCCCGAGAAGTATTCTTCTGGGGACAGTGTTTAACGAGCAGAACGAGTATAAAAATTGAGTGTCCTGAGAAGTCTTCTTCGAAGGACAACCTTCAAATGAACGAAGGCGAGGAAGATACTGAGGTCAGTAGACCGAATGTGCAAAATTTTGAGGAAGTATAACTATGACTTATTTCACTTACATTCTTGAGTGTTCTGATAAAACTTTATATGTTGGTTGTTCAAATAATCTCGAAAGACGATTGCGTCAGCATAATAATTTAAAATCCGGCGCTCACTATGTTAAAATTCGCCGACCTGCAATGCTTAAGTATTCAGAATCTTTTTCCGCTTTGAGTGAAGCGCGCAGACGCGAGGCTGAAATAAAGAGATGGAAAAGAGAAAAAAAGATAGAATTGATAAAAAATTTCGAAAACATGTTTATATAAAATATGTTAAACTTAGTTAGTTTTATCAAATTTATCAAATAATCTAAAATTTTATGTCTAACCAAAAAGGATTTTCAAAAGTAGCGATAATCATTATCGTTTTGATTTTAATCGGCGGAGCTTATTTTGTTTTTAGTAAAAAGGAAAAAAATATTCCATTTCAAAATATTGAAACTAAAAGTAGTCAATCAGGGCAATCCACCGACGGAGATTTATCAATGAGCGACTGGAAAACTTACAGAAATGATCAATATGGGTTTGAGGTTAAATATCCGGCTGATTGGACAGTTGTTCAAGAAGAGGGTGGATTTAGTTTAATAAAAGAAAATTATGAAATAAGATTAAGTGAAGGGACTAATAGCGGATCGTTGGTAGATAAGAACGACCTAATTAGTTTTAAAATTGACGGCATCTCTGTTTGGAGGTATAAAGAAATTCAAGAACCGGAGGAGCTAGGCAAAATGTACAACTTGTTTGGTACGATAAAACCTTTAAATGAAATTAAGTTTTTCCTAAATAGTAATAAGGTTGAGTACGACACAGATTTTGACTATCAATTTTCGCCTGACGGTAAAAAAACTTATTCTTTGAATTATTATTTTAAGGATTTTAAAATTAATCAAGATTTGGTCAATGAAATGGATGAAATAGTTAAAACTCTTAAATTCAAGAAACAATGACAAACCCAAACGCAAAACTTAATCCGAAATTATTGAAAGAAGATATTGAGCAAGCCCCCACTCGATTTGGCTATGGTGAGGGGTTGGTGATCGCGGGGAAGGAAAATCCTAATATCGTAGCTCTTTGTGCCGATTTGACTGATTCCACCAAGACTTCCGAGTTTAAAAAAATATTTCCAGACAGATTTGTGGAAGTGGGAATCGGCGAGCAGAATATGGCGTCGCTCGCCTCCGGAATGGCGGCGGCTGGAAAAATTCCATTTATCTCTTCTTACGCGATGTTTTCACCCGGTCGAAATTGGGAACAGATAAGAACGACTATTTGCTACAATAATCAAAATGTTAAAA
>CAYIIG010000074.1:0-3308 GCA_964363425.1 uncultured Candidatus Saccharibacteria bacterium
CCCGCATTCGCGAGAGCTTGCCCTCGTGGCTTCACACGGGGGATGACAGAGAAAATACTAATGATTCATAGTGTGTGAACAGATACCGGTAAAAAGATTGACATATTTCAATAGTTGTATATGCTGTTTCAGGTTTGTACTTTATTTCAGTATTGGTATAAATAGAGAAAGTGGTTTTTATTATTGTTTTTATTTCTGTAAGGTTTTTTATTTTGAAAAATGGGAGAGAATAATGTCAATAAGAAAAAAAACACCAAATAAAAGATTGAGAAAAACAATTAAGACGGATAGACAGTTGATAGTGATTGCTTACGACTCCAGTATGCGCGATTGTTACCGTCCTTATGCAGTTATTGAGGGGGAAGTTTTGTCACTCCCCGCGATGGTTAGAAGGTAGGTTTGTAGTGGTAAAAGACTTCAGTCCTGTGACTGAAGTCTTTTTTTGCGTCTTGTTATAAAAACTACAAAATAGCATTTGCTATTTAACAGCTTGTCGGCATATAATTTTTCCATGAGTGATACTTTTGATTTAAAAAAAATTCTACTAGAATCGATAGATAAGCTCCACCACGCATACTGTCTTGAAGGCAGTCGTGAAAATATTTTAAACACGCTGTTTAAATTTCTGGAGGACGATTTGAAATTCAAGATTAAAGGCAACCCTGATTTTTATTCCGTCAGTTTTGACACTTTGGGAATAGACGAGGGTCGGTCAATCAATGAAATACAGTCAAGAAAAGCGGTATCGGCGACAAGAAGGATTTTCATAATATCGGCGAATTTTATCACCAAAGAAGCTCAAAATTCGCTTCTCAAAATGTTTGAAGAACCATCGGGCGATTCTGTATTTTTTTTGATAATTTCTTCGGCAAGTATTCTTCTTCCAACGCTTAGGTCAAGAATGATGATTGTCAGGCTTGATCACGCTGAAATTTCGAATAGTTTCGCCGGCGGGACGCTTTTTGATGCCGGTAAATTCATCAAGTCCTCCGTCACCGAAAGATTGGCTATGGTTAAAAAGATTGTCGACAAGATTGTCGATGAAGAAACGAGCCGATTTGTCGCTGTTGATTTTTTAAATGCTATTGAAAGGGAATTACTGAATGATTCCTTGAGTATTGAAGCGAAGACGAAAAACCTTTTTGTTTTTAAAGAAATAGACAAATGCAGGAGTTACGCAAATGACAGATCGCCTTCCGTAAAAATGCTTTTGGAACATATCGCGCTGATGCTCTGATGTTTTTTATGAGATGACTTTGAATTACGAAACTATTCTTTCTGTCATTCCTCGCATCAAGCGCGAGGACAGGCTCTGCGAATGCGTAGATCCAGAGTATTGCTTGCCATTTCTGGATTCCCGCATTCGCGGGAATGACAAACCGACGCGTTCCGTAATTTAAAGGAAATGAGAAAATCAATCGCATTGGCAAGAAAATTTAATTTGCGGTATTATGTTTGACAAGATGACAACTTTTGAAGCTGAAAATAATTCAGATGCGGGTGAAAAAGATTTTATCGAGAAAAGTCGATTAACATTGACTGTGATATTTGCCAGCATAACTTTTTTAGTGTTGATGATTCAGATAATGCCGTATTTTTACGGAGGAGTAGTCGGGCATAGCCATACAGGCGGAGGCGGATGTGTCTGGCCAAATAATTGTGAAGGAGTTAAGAATTTTTAGCAAAACTTGTTTCGCTCCATCCCTTTTTCAATCCTTTCTTTGGCTATTTCCATAGCCGTTTCGCGCGGGTTTCTATTTTCCGCCAGACTTTTTTCCATTACCTCTTTCGCGCAACAGCTCAATTTTTCTTCCACCAGTTCGAACATTTTTTTGGAATCGTAACCGCGATATTCGGCATATGAAGATATAACCCCTCCTGCGTTCGCCACGAAATCGGGGACAATGATTACCCCCTTCTTGAATAATTCATTTTCAACCTCTTCCCTCATCGGAATATTGGCGCCCTCGACGATTATTTTTGCTTTTATTTTGTCTTTATTGTTTTCGTTTATAACATCGGTCACCGACGCCGGTATGAGAATATCAACAGGCAATTCGAATATCTCGCTGTGTTTTATTTTCTTTCCGGTCGGATATTCGGTCATCGGTTTATTTTGCGACTTGAGCTTAAGCAGTATTTTCAAATCAAGTCCGTTGACATCATATATTCCCCCGCGACTGCCGGAGACGGCGACTATTTTCGCGCCTATTTCTCGCAAATGTCTGAAGGCGAATTCGCCGACATTGCCGAAGCCGTCAATCGCCACAGTCATTTTTTTTATATCAAATCCAGCCGCTTCGACTGTCGCGACTGTCGCTTGCGCCACGCCGAAGCCCGTGCTTCCCAGTTCGTGGGGAAGTCCGCACACTTTCTTTCCCGTTCTTGAATTTTTATAACAATAATCGGCGGGCTTGCCCGTGGCGCCTTTCCAAATACCCAATTCTTCCGCTATGATCGCCATTTCTTTTTCGGTTGTGTTAACATCGGGACCCGGGATGTATTTCTTCGGAACAAACGGTTTAATCGCTCTGGCGAAACTTCTGACAAATTCTTCTTTAAGCTCATCGCTCCCGCCTTTCCACACTATTCCAGCCTTGGCTCCGCCGAACGGTATTCCGGCGAGAGAATTTTTCCAGGTCATCACTCTTGCCAGTCGAAAAACTTCTTCCTTCGTCACATTCGGTGTCATTCTGATACCGCCCTTTCCCAGCCCTAAAGTCGTGTTGTCAATCACCAAAAATCCTTGCATTCCAATCTTCGGATCATAGACTTCTATTACATATTCCGGTCCAAATTCATCTTTTTTTATTTCGTTCATATTTTATTTTGGTATTGTTAAAAAATAATTCTAGCACATAATCCAGCGGGTAAAAGTTTTTTGCCGATTGCGTTTTTTTTGTTTCCAAGGTATTATTATTTTGGATTTTGTAATCATATTAAACAATAAGCGTTCTATTTTCTAACTTTTAGAGGAGGGGATGATGTGAGTAAAAACTGTAAATTTGCGGAAAGAGCGCCATTAACCAAAGATGGCATTCCTTACAACGCCACCTTGTTTATTAGACTGAAAATATGTCAGTCTAATGTGATATTAGGCTTAAAAAACACATTCGCGTCTTTTAAAAATTTTTACAAAAAAACTTCAATCTTTTTGAAAGGAGGATAGATAATAGCAGTCTAACAGCCGATCATGATGATCGGCTGTTATTTTTTTGCCCATTGGAGTTTAATTTGATAAAATGAATGAATTAATAATAGACCTCTTTCAAAAGTCTTAAATCTCATAATTATGGAAGCTAGCTATT
>CAYIIG010000075.1:0-3294 GCA_964363425.1 uncultured Candidatus Saccharibacteria bacterium
CAATTTGATTCCGATTTGAAAAGTCTCCCAACTTGGAAGCGAGGCTTCCAAGTTGGGAACTTTGCCGAGAGCTTTGGCGATTTCTATGGCGCGGATAAGACGGTGGGGATTTTTAGCATCAATGTTTTTTGCTCTTGCGGGGTCAAGTTTTTCAATAAGGGCGAACATTTCTTCGGTCGTCTTTTTTTCCAATTTTTTTCTCAATTTCCAATCAGGCTTAACTTCCGGCAAAACAATATTATCCACAATGGCTTGAATGTATAACCCCGTCCCGCCGACGATAATCGGTGTTTTATTTTTCGCAAAAATTTTTTCTATTGCTTCGTCGGCATGTTTTTTGAAATCAGAAACTGTATATATTTTTTTTGGCGAAACAATATCGAGGCAGTGGTGGGGGATACCCCCCGTTTCTTTTTTGGTAATTTTCCCCGCGCCGATATTCAATCCCTTATACACCTGTCTTGAGTCGGCGGAAATAATCTCGCCATTGAATTTTTTGGCGATTTTGACAGCGAGCGCGCTTTTCCCGCTCGCTGTCGGACCTAGGATTATGATTATTTTTCTTGGCATAGGTTGTTTGATATTAAGACATTTAATAAAATTTTTCCACCGAAAAAACAAAAAGCGCCCTTGCGGGACGCTAGTGTTGGTTTTTGTGATTCCCGCAGAGGACTGCGGCATCTCGTAGCAATATACCGAGTTTGACGAGTATATATTGCAAGATCCTGAGTCTGACGAAGGACTACAATTGTGGCGCCGCAGAGGACTGCGGCATCCTACAAAAATATAGTCGTCTTCGACTCCTTATTTTTGTGGAGATGGCGGGAATCGAACCCGCGTGCAAAAGGCGTTATATATGTGTCTACGAAATGTAGTCTGCTTTATTTTTTTTAAGCCGAGCAAGTTCTGAAACAGACCAAATGCTTGCCGGCCGATTCTCTTAGTTTCGATTATGAGTCGAGTCAAATTCATAATCTATCCCGAAGATATTACACCGCGTTCACTTTATCGGAAGTCAGGTGAAGCGATGCCACTTAGGCGTTAGCGTAAGCGAAAGCGAAGTCGTTAGCTCCAAAATATGGAGAAACTAATTTCTTGGCCATTGCAACAAAGTTGTTAGCAATTATTGTTTCCAACGGATTAAGGAGATGGTTGGAGTGCTCCATTTCGCGCATATATGAGACGATCTCTTGTCTAGACCGATCATCCCCATGCTTTATATACTACAACAAATTAAAGCGAATTGTCAAATGGTCATTTAGATTGACGGATAGCAATTTAAATGCTATCAATAAGTCAGAAAAATTTTAAATATCAATTGTTTATTTTTTTTAATGATCTTTTAAATTTCAATCAAAGAAAGGGGATTGTGGACTCGTGACGCTAGGCAGTTTATTTTTCGGAGGATATCTCAGATGAAAAAGTTTTTAATGGTTTTGTGTTTCGTGTTGGCGGTTGTATTTGTCTCAAGGGGGTATGTTAAGGCCGGTCAGGATGAGGCTGGTATAAATCCTGCAACAGAAAGCGAGGAAGTAGAAAAAATTGAAACTGTAAAAGACTCAATCCCCGCCTTCAACAAGGCTATGTTTGCCTTTAATGATAAGGCTTATTATTATTTCTTCAAACCGATTCATAGGGGATACAGTTTCATACTGCCTACGCCTGCGCGGAAAGGCGTTAATAATTTTTTCGAAAACCTAAAGATGCCTGTTCGGTTTTTCAATTGTCTTTTTCAAGGCAATGTAAAAGGGGCAGGTACGGAAATAAGCAGGTTCGTGATTAATAGCACGATTGGGGTGGGAGGATTGTGGGACCCTTCAAAATCTTTGTTTAATATAAATAAACAAAACAGAGATTTTGGACAGACATTAGGAAAGATCGGAGCGAAGCCCGGAACTTATATCGTGTTGCCGTTTTTAGGACCTTCAAATACCCGCGATATGTCTGGGCTGGTGGTGGATACGGCGCTAAGTCCGTTGAGCTGGGTTTCTTTCTTTTTCTTAACTCCTCCTGAAAGTGTGGGAAATTACAGCCTTCAAGGTGTGAATGATCTCTCTTTGGACACAGGAGGAACTTATGAAAGTATTACAAAAGAGGCGATTGATCCATATATCGCTCTCCAGGATGCGTATACTAAGTACAGAGAAAAGAAGGTGAGAGAGTAGTTCTTTTATAAGTAAAATTAAATTCCGACAAAATTCATATTTGTATTTTGATTCGCCCCGCCAATGATTGATTGGCGGGGTTTTGTTTTTTACAAAAATTTTCGTTATTTGCGAATAATTAAAATTTATTGTATATTATTTTCGTCTTTGCGTTGGGTAATCGCTATGTTTCGATTAATTTCGAAGCGTAGAGGAAAGTCCGAACTCACTCTCGCTTTTAGCGAGAAAAAAGGTAGCGGGTAACGCCCGTCCGGAGCAATCCGAGAGGTGCGAACAGAGACGCTTTTGTCCGAAAGGGCATAGTATCCAGCGCCTATTTTGCGCATAAATATGTTATTAAAACATTGTCATATCGCATATTGATAATAATTTATTTATTTCAGTTTGCGCGCAAAATAGGCGCTGGATAAGCTCTCGTGGCAACGCGAGAGGTGCAACGGCAAAATCCTTACTTGTGAGCAAGGCCGTGTCACCGATGCGTAGCACCGGAAACTCGAAATTCGAATATCGAAATTCGAAACAATCAATCAGTAAATTTTAAATCCGAATATCGAAATTCGAAACAATTTCAAAATTCCAAATAATAAATTCAAAACGGAAACTCCCGTCTAGGATTTTAATTTTTGAACATTTGAATTTGTTTCGGATTTCGTACTTCGTGCTTAGAATTTTTCTTTTTGTTTCGTATTTCGTGCTTCGTATTTCCGCTGCTGCGCAGCGGTCGGAGTGCCGCTTGAGCCTTACGGTAACGCAAGGCCTAGATAAATGACTACACATCCCTCACCAGTTTTTACCGACATCGGATGTCGGTAAAAACTGGTGAGGGAGGACAGAATTCGGCTTATAGACGCAAAGGCAAAATATCAAAACCGTCCGGCTGTAAAAAGCGGGACGGTTTTGAGTATTTGGTCGGGTGATGAAGTTTGTGGTGTTGGACACTCGGTATCCAATACCATTTTGATAAATTTTGTCTCCGACATCAACGCGAGCTATGCGAGGCATGCAAAAAAGCATATCACATCACGATTTTTTCAAAACAAAAACCCAAACAAATACTTGAGTTTTTATTTATTAAACTTTGAATTACGAAATGCAATGCGCTACAATTAAAGGCGACCCGCAAGGGTCG
>CAYIIG010000076.1:0-3278 GCA_964363425.1 uncultured Candidatus Saccharibacteria bacterium
TCGGGATACCCCGCCGAGTCTGCGAGGGGACGGCTTGCCGCGGGGTAGTTCATTCGCTCGCCTTTCGACTTTCGGACAAAGAAGATTTTCGGGAAATGATTTCTAAAACGGGTCCATTGGTTGCGCCAAGCGCCAACCTTGAAGGACAACCGCCGGCAAAGACTATTGACGAGGCCGAGAAATATTTCGGCAATACTGTCGATTTTTATATCAACGGCGGAACGGTTGAGAGCCGTCCATCAAGATTAGTAAAAATAGAAGGCGGTAAAATAATTGAGATTAGGAAATAACTTTGAACCGCAAAAGGCAAGCTCTCATACCACCTTCAGCCAAAACCGACATCGGATGTCGGTTTTGGCTTTTGTTATATATCACAAACCCCTATCCACACTTTAGACACAACTTATCAAGATTTAGATATCCTTGATTGATTTTCTTTTATGATAAGATAGCTCAATGAAAACAAACAGGAATCCGAATCAAATAAGAATTCCTCCGCAAAACATCGAATCTGAGAAAGCTCTCTTGGGTTCGATAATGCTCCGATCTGAATCATTAGACGACATAATGGACATTATTCGTCCGGACTCTTTTTATTCGGAAAAACACCGCCTCATATTCAAAGCGATTGCCGACCTGTTTTCAAAGAGAGAGCCGATTGATCTTTTGACTCTCTCCTCCCGCCTCAAAGAAAGAGAATTGCTTGATCAGACAGGCGGAATGAGCTATCTCACCGAACTTGTGAACGCAGTTCCGTCTTCCGCAAACGCGGAATATTACGCGCAGATGATTCAAAAAAAACATTTGATGAGAAAACTTATCGAAGCCTCCGAGCATATCTGCACTTTAGGTTACGATGAGACTTCCGAGCTTGATGAGCTTCTTGATAACGCAGAAAAGAAGATATACGAGGTGACTCATAGCATATCGAACGGTAATTTTATCGAGCTGAAGGACGCTCTTGGTGAAGCGTGGGAAAGACTAGACAGACTGCACAAATCCAAAGACGAATTCAGAGGCGTGCCGACCGGCTTTAAGGAGCTTGATAACAAGCTTGCCGGACTGCAAAAATCCGACCTGATTATTCTAGCCGCAAGACCCTCGATGGGCAAGACCGCACTAGCACTCGACATCGCAAGACAAGCGGCGATTCAACACAATGTCCCCGTCGCTATATTTTCCTTGGAAATGTCCTCTCAACAGCTTGTAGATAGAATGCTCGCCGCTGAATCGAGAGTGGACGCGTGGAAACTTCGCACAGGCAAGCTTACCCTCGACAGTGAATTCGACAAAATAAGAAATTCTCTAGAACCTCTTTCCAAGGCGCCGATATTCGTGGACGACCAGCCGGCGAATAATATTTTAAAAATGCGCTCAATAGTAAGGCGACTAAAAAGCGAGAAGAAACTCGGACTTGTCATTATTGATTACCTCCAGCTTATGGTGCCGACGAATTCAAGAAATTCCGATAACACCGTTCAACAGGTTACGGAGATTTCGCGTTCGCTCAAGCACCTTGCCAGAGAGTTTGATATTCCGGTACTCGCCCTCTCCCAGCTCAACCGCGCCGTTGAACAGCGAGGCGGGCGACCTAGACTCTCCGACCTTAGAGATTCCGGCTCCATTGAGCAGGACGCGGATGTGGTAATGTTCATTCACAGAGAAGACAAATACAAAGAAGAATCCGACAAGCCGAATATCGCCGAGATACTCATAGAAAAACACAGAAACGGTCCGACCGGAAAAATAGAACTGTTTTTCGACCAGAACAAATCCACATTTTTATCCATTGACAAGAGTAATTTTTCCGACTTCGAGCAGGCGGAATCGTTTTAGATTTAACCTGTTTGGGATTATGAGAATTTTCTTTCTGTCATTCCCTTGAAAAAGGGAATCCAGCATTTTCTTAATTGATTCTGGATCCCCTGTCGCCGAGAGCAGGGGCGACACTTGTGGACAGCTTTCGCGAGGATGACAGAGAAAGATGAGAATAGTCTAGCATCCCATTTAATATAAAATTATGGACAATATAGAAAAATTAAGCCGAATGTTCAGCGAATTCCCCGGAATAGGCACACGGCAGGCAAAACGATTTGTCTATTTTCTGATGACCAAAAATCCCGAATTTCTGGCGGATATGACTAGTCTTATTTCAAATCTTAAAAATGAAATAAAGTCCTGCGGAAATTGCTCAAGATTTTTTCAAAAAAATTATTTAAATTCTCCACTTTGCGAAATCTGCGGAGATAAAAACAGAGACAAGACCAAGCTTATGCTTGTCAGTCGAGACATTGACTTGGAAACAGTAGAAAAAAGCGGTTCGTATAATGGAATGTATTTTGTCCTTGGCGGATCTATCCCGATACTGGACAAAAATCCTGAAAACCAAATCCGCCTCAAAAAACTTCTTTCTTATTTAGATGAAAAAGTTAAGAATGGCGATACGGCAAACAAACTAAAAGAAATAATCTTGGGACTGAACGCCAATCCGACAGGAGAGCATACGGCGGAATTCTTGAAAAACGCCCTTTCCGAATTTTCCGCGAAATACGGCGTGAAAATATCAATCCTCGGTCGCGGTCTTTCCACCGGCACCGAGCTTGAGTATTCCGACGCCGACACCATCAAAAACGCGCTGAAAAACAGAGCGTAGTTCGCAACTTGGAAACAAAATATCCGAGTTTATTTGATGCAATTTATTTGATACAATTACCACCGACGGTCATAATTCCATCAGCATTGTTACCGTAATGAAACTGAGTGCTATCACACGCAAGAGATCCGTCTGTCGTCTGGGCAGGGTGGTTTTGATTCTCAAAACGAAACACGATCATATACCATTGTTGAGTTTGCCCCGAATAAGAAAGATACGCAACTGAATAATATGCGTAGGAATAACTGCCCAAGTTAGGTTTCTCTCCGTCATTCACAGGGTCAGTGGGAAGATTTGAAATGTACAGTCTTAAAGCGTTCGCAAGACCACCTGTTTGCCAAGTTGCATCTTTACTGCTCTCCCATCCGACATAAGGATAATAACCAAAATCATTATAATATGACTCTAAAGCAATTTGGAGTGAACGAATGTCAGCAATACGCTTTACATCCCTCGCCTTCATCCTCGCCCCATTCAAACTCGCCAACACCACACTCGAAAGCAATCCGATAATGGCTATGACCACAAGAAGTTCAATGAGAGTGAATCCACCCCCCCCCGCCGCGTTGGTTTTTATTTTTAAAATAATTAAACATAAGCTCACATATTTTTTTTGGGGATACGG
>CAYIIG010000077.1:0-3271 GCA_964363425.1 uncultured Candidatus Saccharibacteria bacterium
GTTTTAACCTGTTAAATAAAATCAAATTTCATTTAACAGTCTTACCTGCCTGTCTGCAATACATTAAAAGACCCATAATAAAATGGTCGTATTGCGACAGAATTTAGTTGTCAAGATTCATTCGTTCGGTAAAAAACAAAAACCGCTTTCTAAAGCGGATTAATTAAACAACCAAAAAGTTCGGCTATTTTTTCCGCTCTAAATTAAATGGTTTTCTTAACATATTCATCAATGCTCACTAGTATATATAAAAGAAAATTGGTGTCAAGCAAAAAAGAAGGTTGCCACGCCCGCAACGCCTGAGCAGACTCATTCTTGCGATGGCGGGCGGGTAGGTTTTAGGTGGTAGGCCGTTCAGGTTCTGAGAGCCTTCAGGCTTGAATGAGTTGTGGGTTGTAGGAAAGAAACGGATAATTAAGGAATATTTCAAGTTTCGTAATTCAAAAAAAATTTGCAAAACAAAAGCCCCGAATCTTATATTTCAAAGATCGGGGCTTCATAAAAAAGTGAGTTAAAAATCAATAAAGTTCTCCGTCGTTAGGACAAACATAACGATCACTAAAAGTAATTGGGGGTGTTTCATTTACCTTAATCAATTCGGTAATCTTTTTATCAAAATCATCCAATTTCTTGGATGTTTCAATTACACCCATTAACTTTTCCTCTAACTCCTTTTTGTCTCTCTCCTCATACAACCACGCCCATTGATGCTTGTGCGCTAAGTGAGAGTTCAAATCATTTTTAATCTCCTTTTGCATTGATAAAAACTTTCTCTCAATTAATTCCCTCAAAAGACTCCCCTCTTCTCGAAAAAGTTTAACAATCTCAATATTCTCCATCTTCAAATCCTCCTTATTATTAAAAGAACAAACCGCAACACCCTGCGGTCAAGGTCATCAAAAGTATCTGAAACTTAAGATTTAATCTTTTTCCTCTAGCGAGTATATCGGCACTTCCTCCCCATTTACAATGACAACTAAACTTGTTTCCTCGCCCGGTTCTTTATAGACGAATAAAATAATACGGTTTCTCATTTCCATCTCCTTTCCTTAGCAAAGATTGTAAAATAATATGTCAAAGAATTTTGTTTAAATTATGTATAATTTAAGCGTTTTGTCAAGGAAATTTTCGTTAGATATGCTATTCGCCTATTCGCGCGAATTAGAGATTAGATTTTAATTACGAAATATTTTACACGAAAAACCGCGCTCGTTCAGAGCGCGGAAAATTTCTATTTTTTGATTTTTCTATTTTTCAATTAAAGCTGATTATTCTTCGTGTTTTCTATCTGCAATCTCGTGTCTTATCTTTTCAATGTATCTCGCCGCCGCTTCTTGTCCGCCCAAACCGAACGACAATCCGATAGCAAGGGAGAAAGCGATGATGACACCTGTAAACAAAGTCTGAATAAAAGAAACTGCGATGCCGAGCTGGCTCATCGTCGTCAAAATTGCAAAAATCCAAATAGCCCACTTAGTGATAGCTCCGAGGAAATTTGCTGATTTGATATTCGCAGCCTTGGCTGAACCAACGACAATCTTCTGCATCGCTTCAGCAATGACCACAGCGACCAACAGGATAAATATTGCAATGATTACCTGTGGCAAATATCCCAACACCACATTCTGCAAGAATTGATTTACTTGAGTGAGCTTGAGGACATCAAGAGCGGCAACCAGAAAGACGATTATGAAAAACCACTTTATGAGTCCTCCAATGAAAGCTCCCGCGTTCAAATTAAATCCAGCCTTAGCGACAACCTCCCCGACTCCCGCGCTTTTAAGCGCATTATCAACTTTGAGAGAAGTTACAATCTGTCCGACAACCTTGCCGACGATAGAACCGACTATCCAGCCGACTATGAATATAACAACCGCTACGAAAAGATTCGGCACAAAATTCGCCAAACCCATTCCTATATCTTGGAATGAATTTTGAAGAACCTGACTCCATGTTTCTATTAACATAATATATATTTTATTTTTTATAAATTAATAATCTGACAATTTTAGGATTTACGCAGTTGGATGCAGTTCGAGGCGCGAGCTCGGCTTGCGACCAAGCTGTATTATTATACTGCGCGGGAGCAAACGAGCGAAGCAACGAAGAAATGCGCCGAATGCGTAAATCCTAAATTTTACAATATAGCGAACCGAATAAAATCCAGTTCAACGACCTTTCTTATGCCAAGAATAATAACACTTTTAAGCGCCTTGTTGAAGAGTGGTGGCTGTGGATAAGAAAATACCCGCTTTAGCGACTAAAGCGGGTATTTTCTATAACCTGATTTTCACCTAATCCCTATTTTGTCCATAATAGTCTCATGCTTATAATCCAAAATATCCCTAATCAATTTATCGCACATACCCAGTCTATAAAGAAAATCCGGAGTTTCAAAAGAAGCGTAGGTAATTTCTCTGCCTATTTCCGATTCAATCATTTTTACAGCATTCTCGACGGTGTTCTTTTTCAAATTGTCTCCTACGATAAGCATATCCACGCGGCTGTCTTCATCCTGAATGAATACACCCGAGACAATTACCGCTTTCAGCTTGCCGACATTGGACAATCTTTTCAATATCTCGCCGTGCCTTATGAGCTGGGCGTTGATCAAAAGATCTTGGAGCTCAAATAAATAAGGAAAAGTCCGATCCAAAATCCAGCCATTGGTTTTCTTCTTAACAATGTCGCTTTTTTTATCGCCTTCTTTTCCTTTATTGATCTCCTTGAAAAAAATCCTGCTTTTAATCAAATTTATTTTCCCCAGTTCCGATATTTCCCGCCTCACAGCCTTTAGGTCGGACTTCGTCTTTAGCGCTATATCAGCAAGATCAAAAGCCTGATCCGGACTGAAAAGAAAGAGCCTCATAATCTTGACTCTCTCCTGCGTCCCGAATAATTTTCCTAAAATTTCCATATTATTTGCAATCTTATCAGCTATTTTTTTAATTTTCAATACCGCCAAACGAAGCTGTAAATATAAAGTGCCATGAACTTAATCATGGCACTTTGTGTTCTGAAACTAATTTAATCAACGTTTGGTTTTGCAAGAAAAATCAACGTAATTCATAAAAACAATCACACAATACATTGAAATACCTGTGACAAGCCTTGAACTGTTCCAGTATCGCAATCCTTCCAATCCGCCCAAAGAAGAATGCAGAAGATACGCCGCCCCTATTGAAAACAAAGCGAAAAATATGAATAATATCTCTTGGCGCAAAAATATCCTTTGGGGTATTTTAGACAAATGAAAAATACCTGATATTTT
>CAYIIG010000078.1:0-3216 GCA_964363425.1 uncultured Candidatus Saccharibacteria bacterium
TAATAGCTAGCTTCCATAATTATGAGATTTAAGACTTTTGAAAGAGGTCTATTGTAAACAACTCTAAGCGCTGGAAAGATCCCGTTATTACAACAGTAGAGCCTCTAACTAAATTCTCAAAAGCTGAAGAATATCATCAAGACTATTTAAAAAAGAATCCGTGCGGATATACTTGCCATGCAATATGGTTTGATAGTTATTTATAATTCCGAGAGGAGTTCTTGGATAGTTAATTTATTGTAATCGAAGGAAGTGAGTTTACTTTTTCCTTGCAAGTCGCGCGTACTTTATCGCAAGACGCTTTTTTGTCTTTCGAGATCGTGATGACTTATTACTTGTATTTACTGCTTCTCTTTTTGCCATATTGTTTTCATTGTATACTATTGTTGAAATAATAGGAAGAGCAGGACCGATAAGTTCAAGAATATATTTGCGTTCTCCTTTATGGCTTCTGATGAACCGAGACCAGCCAATTTTTCTTTCCATTTCATCTTTCCAATAACTAAAAAGAGAGTATGTAACCAGTGCGAATCATAATTATTTTTTGCTTGAAGTCGAGAGTGGTGAATGCGTAAGTTTCGGAATTCTAAATAAAAACAAAACCCCTGTCCTTAATGATTTGGGCAGGGGTTTTTTGGTTAAATATTTTTCGCGGGATGTTGAATTTCAACATCAATTTTTCGAATAATGACCGCTAAAATTAGAAGGTTCATTGGTGGCGAATCCTAAAGAAGCCTCAAATTTGTCGAACTCAGCAATAATGTGTCTGAATTCGAATGTTCCTGAGATTTGAACAATAGGAATGCCAGCCTCATTTAAGCGTATCGCCTTTTTGATTAAACTCGCAAACGCCTTGCTGACAGGATTCTCTTTTTTTTCAAGCTCAGCGACCAAAACGCCAATAAGACTAAACATTTCGGCATCCTTTTCTTCTAAAGCATAACCAGTTGCGCTTATCACATCAAAGACAGCTTTTCCAAACGCAAGCGAAGGCGGTATGCACGGACTGATTTCGAAAAAACTTTTCAGAAATGCCTCGAAAGGCACTTCTCTCACCGCATTTATCGTCAATTTTAACTCCAGACTAAATAAATCCTTTTCAATGTCATATTCATTTTGCTCGCCACTCATATTTTCACTCTCTTTCTGAAAAATTTTTAGAATCCGATTAAATTAAGCACTCCATTTCAATCTCAATTTAAACTCAAAGATCTTTTATCGCCACAACAACGCTACCAGTTTGTTTCCAAAATGTCAAATTTCCTTTCGGGTTCAGTTTGTAATATAATTACCGCGAATTTATAAATAATTTATATTATCAAATGAAAAAAACACGAATAGCGATAAACGGTTTCGGTAGGATTGGGCGAGCGTTTCTTAAAATCGCTAAATACAGAAAAGAAATTGAAATCGTCGCGATAAATGATCTAGGGAATTTGGAAAATTTTGCTTACCTTTTGAAATACGACACCGTTTACGGAAAAAGCGATTTTGAAATTACAGCGGAAAAAACTGCGAGCGAGTCTTTTTTGATTGTCGATGGCAAGAAAATCAAATATCTAAGCGAAAAAGAGCCTAATAATTTGCCGTGGAAAAGTTTGGATATTGATGTTGTTGTCGAATCATCCGGATTTTTCACGAGTTATGAAAAATCAAAAGCGCATTTGGATGCCGGCACGAAGCGCGTGGTAATAAGCGCGCCAGTTAAAGACAAGGCGGTTGGAATTGTCGGGGAAACAGTGCTTCTCGGCATCAACGAAGAAAAATTAAAAACTTGTGTTATTAGCTCTAACGCTTCTTGCACCACGAACGCCGGCAGTCCCCTCATCGCCATTTTGGATGAAAAAATCGGCATTGAAAAAGCCATACTGAACACAGTCCACGGATATACAGCCAGTCAGTCGCTCGTCGATTCACCTAGCAAGAAAGATTTGCGCGAAGGGCGGGCGGCGGCGATGAACATTGTTCCTTCTTCGACCGGCGCGGCGATAGCGATGACCAAAGCTTTTTCATCTTTAGAAGGCAAATTTGACGGTGTGTCGGTAAGAGTGCCTGTCGTTGCCGGCTCAATAGTGGACATAACCTTTATCGCCAAGAGAAACACAACAGCCGAAGAAGTGAATGAGATATTGAAAACCGCGTCAAAAGACGCGCGCTGGCAAAATATCTTTTCCGTGACGGAGGAAGATCTTGTTTCTTCCGATATTTTAGGAACTCGATTTGCATCAATCGCCGACCTAAAATTTACCAGAGTGGTGGATGGAAATTTGGTCAAAGTTTTGGCGTGGTATGATAACGAAGCCGGCTACGCGCATACACTGGTCGAACATGTGATAAAAACGGCTAAATATATTGATTAAGAATTTACTCACCGCGTATAATTTCTAACATAGTTTAATCAATTGTTTCTTTGTTAAAAAAACACAAAGTTTAATTTTGACAGTTTCGAATTCCAAGATTTTATTCATTTTGCGTTAAAACATGTTTTATGATTTATACTGGAAAAGGGGATAATGGAACGATGACGGTTTTCGGTTGTGATCAAAGAATTTCCAAGAGCTCGGCGATCGCCGAAGCGCTAGGCGTGTTGGATGAAATAAATTCTTTTTTAGGATTGTGCAAGGTCAATGAGAAAGCTGTCGGTTCAAAGCTTTCTAATGCGAGCTTTTCGGAAATAATCAATCAAGTCCAGCAAAATCTTTTCATCATTCAAGCCGAGGTTGCTGGCGCGGGAAAATCAATCGAAAGTGGCAAAATAAAAAAGATTGAAAAGATGATTGATATGATTGAAAATGAGCTTCCGTCGATTAAAACTTTTTTCATATCCGGCGGGACGGAATTATCCGCTCTTTTCGACATCGCTCGAACAATCGCCCGAAGAGCAGAGAGAAGATTGGTGGAGGTAAGCGAAGAAAGCAAGGTAAAAGTCGGAGCTGATTCGCTCGCATATCTCAACCGCCTTTCGAGTCTTTTGTACGCCCTCGCTAGACTAACCAACCATAGATCTGGTATAAATGAAGAGTCGCCGAAGTATCGATAAGATTTATACGGTCGACTTTCGGTAAAATGGTGCTTATAGTGTAATGGTTAGCACTAGAGTTTGTGGAACTCTCAGTTCGGGTTCGAATCCCGATAGGCACCCCAACACAATACTAATCCAAGGACTCCCCTTGGATGCGCTGTTTTTTATGTGCCGCGGGAGAGAATTGAACTCTC
>CAYIIG010000079.1:0-3176 GCA_964363425.1 uncultured Candidatus Saccharibacteria bacterium
CTTATTTTTGTGGACCTAGCGAGAATCGAACTCGCGCCTCGTCAATGCGAATGACGCGTCGTACCACTAGACTATAGGCCCTTTTACGATAGACGATAAATCACACCAAAAGACTTAATCGCCTATCGCTCAATAATCGCAATTATTGAATTTTATTTCAAGTTTTTACACTTTGCTTTTGTATAAAGGCAAAGTGAAATAAAAAGTTGAACCCTTTCCGTTGACACCGCCTCCCGAATAACCCGATTTACCTCCATGGTGTTCAATAATATTTTTAATGATAAATAGCCCCAATCCGGATCCTTCCGTATGCAATGACTTCGCCCATTTATCCCTGAAAAATTTAGAGAAAAGCAATCGCGCCGATTCGGGAGAAACCCCTATTCCCGTATCACTTACAGAAAATCTAAGATCATCGCCATTTTCCTCCATAAAAATTTCTATCTTGCCATTTTCGGGAGTATATTTTACGGCATTATCCAAGTAATTAGAAATTGCCACACTCAACCTGACCCTGTCACCGCTGACAGCGTAATTTCCACCTTTTGGCTTATGGTAAATTATTTCAATCCTCTTTTGCTCGCTTGCATCAATAACACCCTGAACAGCGCTCTCCACAAGAGCGTTCATATCCAGTTTTTCAAAATTATATCCGAATAAACCCTCCTCTATTTCCGTGATATCTAGAAGATATGAAGTGAGCTTGACTAATTTATCAGCGTTGTCCAAAATATTCTTGATATTACCTTCACTCCTTTCTGCATCCTCGCTATTATTCAACAAAAAATCAGCCGACCACTTGATATTAGTCAAAGGTGTCAGAAATTTATGAGACATTATGGTAATGTATTCATTCTTCATTTTGTCCAAATATTTGGACCTTGTCACATCTCTGATTATTTTTAAAACCTCGCCCCTTTTTTCATTCAAGGTGGCTTTAATAATCTGATAGCTGAATTCCTGACCTTTTTCATCAACAAAAGAATGCTCAAAAATTTCTCCTTCTTTAAAATTATTGAACAGAACCTTGAAAAGACCGGGTTGATTTGTTATTTTATCCGCCATTTTGCCAACAAGCTCAACCTTTTTAATTCCCAAGAAATTTTCCGCCGCCACATTCATGATCAATATCTTTCCTTGGGAGTCGTGGACGACAAGACCTTCCACCATATTTTCAACAATTTCTTTCTGCCTTTCCTGAAACAACAAGCTCTCCTCCTTGCCTTCTTCTATATCCTTGATGAATAGTAAGGAAAATTTTGTAAAAATCACCACCACCGCCACGGCAAGAGGTATGAACAAGAAAAGAACATAAGCGAAAATGGAAAATTTGCCTGGAAAGAAGTGGAAAACCACGCCGTTGGTAAACAACAACACCAAAACAGCGACAATTATCCAGATTATTTTAGATTTATCCGATTTGCTCATTGGAAACTATTTTTCTTCGAGCTGCAGCCATTTTATAAAGTCCCAATATGACCAAAATGAAACCCAAACCTACGCCGAAAGCGTGAGCGATTGAAGAACTGGCAGCGCCTGCTCCAGGAACTATAAATTCAAAAAACGGATATACCGCTTCTTTTCCTGTATACATCCACGCTAGTATATGAGAATCACCAATACCATACAAAAGCACTCCCCATCCTAGGAGATACAAAGCGCCCTGAAAAGCCGTGCCTTTGAATATCCTTGATACCAAGAAAGCGACAATGGATGTAACAACCAAAAGAGTAATCTCAACCAACAAAGTAACGAACACTTCAGGTGAGCCTCCACTTGCAACCCTAACCTTGAACCACTGACCGACCGCCTGATAAGAAAGCATAACCGGAAAAACCAATATCAAATCAAGGATTATTACACCGATAACGATAGATTTTAATTTATTCATTTTTTTAATTTATTATTTATTATTTATTATTTTTTTGTAAAAAAAGCTTAACCTTGTCAACTATATTTTCGGGAGAATTATACGCTTTGATTATATAATCTTTTGCCCCCAGCGAAACCGCCTTGTCAATATCATTTTTGTCGTACAGATTCGACGCGACGATTATTAGTAAATCCTTAAGCGATGGATTTTTCTTCACTTCTTCAAGAATTTTGAACCCATCGATTTTCGGAAGGATCATATCCAAAAGAACCGCATCATACTTGTTGCTGACAATTTTATTTAGCCCGCTCTCTCCATCCAATGCCGAATCAACCTCGAAGCCGAGCTTCATAAACTTTCCGACGATCAAGCCTGAAAGAAAACTGTCATCTTCAATAATCAATATCTTGCTCACGAATTTATAGTTTGCTTAATAATAAACAGATTTTGATAATTGTTAATTATTGAGCAACTTTATTTTTTATTTCAACACTTGTTCGACCTTTACTTTTTAAACTATCAACTTCCATTTTGAAATTAAGAAACAGAAATTGGTATTTTGTAACTGAATTTTATCAATCATTTAACAAGCAGTCAATCGAAATTAAAGTAAGTGTTCACACACCCATTCCTTTTGTGTTTTCTTTGTCATTCTCGTGAATACGGGAATCCAGATTCAATCAATACGGGTCTGGATTCCCGCCTGCGCGGGAATGACAGAGTATGCGTGAATAATTACGAATTTTAAAAAGATTGCATTATGGGCAAATGCCTAAAGGCGCGCAAACGACAAAATCAACATCATTGCCATGAACCACGCCATTAATAACGACTGTGGCGCCTTCGGTTATAGCAACTCCGACAGAATTGCCTGTAATTTCGCCACCTATGATCTCAACCGCGCTTTTAGGAGAATCGATCAGAACACCGACGCCGTTGATAAACCCTGAAACTGTCGAATCTTCAATGCTCGTCGTCCCGCCATAAATATCAATACCGTTTTCTCCACCGTCTTGAACCAAGGTGTTTGAAATGGTGGAAGTCGAATAATCGAGATTGATACTATCTTCTGAAACATTTTTAATGGTTGAACTGGCGATAGTGAGTGTCGATTCATAAACACCAATGCCATCGCCGTCATTAACCCCATCTAATGTCGTTGATACGATGGTTGTCGTCGAATTATTATAAACGCCAATGCCATCGCCTTTTAAAATATTTTTAATACTGGAACTTGCAATGACAAGCGGCTTTGTTGCGCGAATACTAAACCGATTACTGTAAAACACTCCGCCATGCGCGA
>CAYIIG010000080.1:0-3175 GCA_964363425.1 uncultured Candidatus Saccharibacteria bacterium
AACTGACGACCTTCGCTTTACAAAAGCGTTGCTCTACCAACTGAGCTAGGGTGGCGATAATTAAATCGTGGAACTTTTTTTCTTATCTGATATTTTTGTATTCTGACACATTCTTCAAAAAAAATGAAGATGGTCCTTTCTTCCTGATTGTTCTTTTTTCATCCTTAAAAGAATCGGGGAATTTCAATTTTTCAATGCCTGATTTTCTTTTAAGATGAGCCAGTCCCGTCAACACCAAATCGACCATAAACAAAACGAACAGTTTCGCATTTTTTCGGCTAAGAATCGCGAAGAAAATTTTTATGTCTTTGATTATTTTTATTGCAAAAATGTCCGACAACGATCTCAATCCTGGAAAAAACAATTTTTTTCCTTTATTTTCTTCAACACTTTTGAACGCGATCATCGCTGTGATTAAAATCAGAGATGTTGTGAAAATTACAGTTAACATAGAGCTTATTCGATTATTTTTCCAAAACGCTGAATCGCGCGAACCTAGCCACCTCGATTTTTTCTCCAAATTTCTGAATAGCAGTTTCGATGAGATCTTTTATTTTCATATTTCCATCTTTGATGAACGGCTGTTCCAGTAAAATTTTGTCCGCGAGGTATGAATCAAGCTTTCCTTTGAGAATCTTGTCTTTAATATTGTCGGGCTTGCCTTCGACTTCTTTCTCAAGGACTTCCAAAATTTTACTCTTTTCTTCATCCGTCACATCACCCGCCTTAAGGTAAGTCGGGTTTGATGCCGCGACCTGCATCGCTATATTGTGAGCTAGAGCAAAAAACTCCTCATTATTTGATACGAAATCTGTTTCGCTTCGCAATTCGATAATCGAACCAACGCTTCCATTTCCGTGAATGTAAGAGACTATTCTGCCAGACCCCAAAGTCCGATCGGACTTTTTAGAGGCGATATCCGAACCTTTTTTTCGGAGAATAATTAACGCTTTGTCCATTGCGCCTCCGGCTTCTTCAAGGGCTTTCTTGCATTGCATCACCGAAACCCCGGTCTTGTCTCTCAATTCTTTAATCTGTTCTGTTGTAATCATTTGATTATTTTATTTGGAATCAGTTTCAATAATGGTTAACAAAAAGAGCGCTGAAAGAACTAAATCTTGCTTGGAGTTTTGCTTTTCTTGTATGCGCTCACTACCTCTCCCGTAAAGAAAGAAATGCTGGAAGTGGCGGAATCGTTGGCAATTATCGGGTAGTTGATTTCTTTTATATCGCAATCGGAGCTCGCCAAAGCTATGACCGGGATACCCATTTTCTTGGCTTCCGTAACGGCAATGATTTCTTTCTTCGGATCAATGACAAAAATAGCTTTCGGCATTTCTTTCATTGTTAAAAGACCGGAGAAAAATCTGTCTAAATTGGCAATAGTCCTATCGATGACAAGCCTTTCTTTCTTTGTGTATTTTGAAAGCTCTCCTTTTTCTTTTTGCTTTGTCAGATCCTCTAGCTTTGCAACTCTCTTTTTTATTTCCGAAAAATTAGTAAAAGTCCCGCCAATCCATCTTCCCGCGACGAAAGGCATCTCAATTGAAACTGCCGCTTTTTTGACTATGTCTTTGGCTTCATTTTTACCGCCAACAAACAAAATCTGCTTGCCTTCTTTGGCGAGAACGGAGACAAAGTCCAAAGCGTTCTTTAGGAGGTCGGAGGTCTTTGTCAAATCAATAATCTCAACGCGATTCTTAGCGCCGAAAATATAAGGCGAGGCAGTCGGATGCCTTCTGGATTTCGAATATCCGAAATGCGCTCCAACTTTAAACATCTCATCTATTATCTTGTCCGAATTCTTTGTGTTTTTTACTTCTTCCATATTGAGATAGACTAACAAATAATCATCCTTATTGCAAATTTTTTGCAAAATGTTTCTACAAAACGATTTTCTGTGCAATTCAGATAGCCCGTACTCTTCAATATTTTGACGGTGGACTAGCGTGCCGTAGCCTTTATGAATTTCAAATCCATACTGAGGAAATTTTTTGGAATATTCGACCATCATTCGGTCCCGCGCGACTTTCGCGGCGATTGAAGCGAGCGAGATAATCGGCTCTTTTTCATCGCCTTTGATAATCGTTTGTTGAAAAATAAATTCTTCCGGCGCTTTAAGCTCACCATCAAGCAAAATCATTGAATCCAAAGGGTTTATCTTTAATTTATCAAGGGTCTCTCTCAAAGCAAATCTTATAGAATATGCTATCCCTTTTTCGTCTATTATTTCATTGGACACAAAAGCGACACTATAATCCAAATCGCCTTTTGCTTTAAGTTCATTTATTTTATCAAGCCATTCTTCCCTCTTCTTTTCGCTGAGTTTCTTAGAGTCTTTAATACCCGCAAAAAACCCTTCCCCAATCAAACATTCATTATTCAAAACCGAAATCACGCAAGCTCCCACCGCGACAGGTCCTGCCAATGGTCCTCTGCCCACTTCATCAATCCCGACAATAAATTTGTGATTATTCATACTACTAGTACTTGGTAGTCGGAGTACCAAGTGATTTGAATTTTGAATTATTCTAACAACAACTCCGAGAACCGTTCGTCTTCTTCTCTCTTGATTAAAATTGTTTCAGCCGTGTCTTCGGCAAATTTTCTGTAATCTTCTTTATCTTTAAAACGGTCAAGAATAATATCTTTTAGACATATTTCTTCTTGTTGGTTCTGACCGAGATATTCATTCCAACTTGAGAAAGAGCTACCGTCGGGCAATTTATGAATACGATCATTCAAATTTACATAAGCACTAAGATACAGCAGATACTCATCTGAATCAATGTGAACCGATTTGAATTTACCTTGAAACAAAACTCCATTTCGGCTGTACTTTTCATTAAAATAACGAGTGTAGCCACCACCGAGTTTTTGCATAAATTTCTCTATCCCTTTATCCGACACCTGCTCGAGAATGAAATGAAAATGATTCGGGTTAAGAATATGAGCGATTATGTTCACCAACTTGGTAGTCGGAGTACCAAGTGATTTTTTTCTAAATTCTTCTTCGTAAATGCTTCCTATCGGTTTAATAGTGTTAAACTCAATCATACTTTTCAAAAAACGTTGCTTGTCAAAAATATCCTTAACAATCTCCCTGCGATCCGTCCCTCGATTAGACCTCTTTCAAAAGTCTTAAATCTCATAATTATGGAAGCTAGCTATTAAG
>CAYIIG010000081.1:0-3141 GCA_964363425.1 uncultured Candidatus Saccharibacteria bacterium
CGGGATACCCCGCCTAGTCTGCGAGGGGACGGCTTGCCGCGGGGTAGTTCATTAAAACTTAATCCGAAATTATTATCCGTATGAATTATAGACTATGAAGAAAAAATCTAACAACTACGCTTTCATAGATGGGCAGAATTTATATTTGGCCATACAAGGGCTTGGTTGGAAATTAGATTACAAAAAGTTTCGGGTTTATCTGAAAGAAAAATACGACACAAATAAAGCATACATGTTTATGGGTTTTGTTCCCGACAATCAGGAGCTGTATAATTTTCTTCAGACCGTTGGATTCGTTCTTATTTTCAAGCCTGTTTTGGAGAATGAGAAGGGGGTAGTAAAAGGAAATTGCGACGCTGAGTTAGTTTTGCAAGCTATGATAGATATAAATAGTTACAATCAAGCGCTTATTATTACTGGCGATGGGGACTTTTATTGTCTGGTAAAACATCTAGATATCAATAATAAATTATTGAAAGTGTTGGCGCCGTCCACTCATAATTGTTCGTCTTTGTTGACGAAAGTCGCGGGAAATAAAATATCTTTCGTAAGCGATCTGAGGAAAAAATTAGAATACACAAAAAAAGGACCTCATAAGGACGGAACCTTATGAGGGACTTTTTATCGTGACTACAGCATCAATATAGCGAATTGGTATATAATGTCAAGTAAAATATTTGTATCTGTTCACACCCTATAAATCATTAGTGTTTTCTCTGTCATCCCCCGTGTGAAGCCACGAGGGCAAGCTCTCGCGAACGCCGTCCACAGGTGTCGCCAACAATAACGGCGACAGGGGATCCAGTTTCAATCACTAATGGTCTGGATTCCCGTTTTCACGGGAATGACAGAGGGAGGTGTGAGTAAGTACAAATATTTTATATAGATTTTATGAATGTTTTAAGAGATAAACTTGCCTATAAAAAGAAAAGGCCCCGTAAGGACTGAACCTTAAGGGGTGATCTTTTCCGTTGGTGATAAAAATAGTTTATACTAAGGAAAAAATATGTCAAATTTTAAACGCATCATTTCAATAATTTTTTTGATTGCCATATCGGCGGTAGCTTTTCTGCTATTTATTAAGGATAAGGACATCGCGCGCGTTTCAGAAAATAAAATTCAAGACAAGGTGTATGTCGCCTCGGAAGAGTCCGGCGAAATTACCGTCGTTAGCGTTAAGGACAGGGTTGTGATGGATCGCATCAGTCTTTCTTCGGAAACGCGCGGAATAAAAACTGTTTTATACCCGCATAATGTTCAGGTCGCGCCGAACAATAAAAGCGTCTGGGTGACAGCAAACGCTTACCTGATGAATATGAAGAAAAATACCGATATGGCAGGAATGAGTATGGATATCAATGGTGAGATTATTGTTATAGATCCGCTAACAGACAAAATAATAAAGAGGATGGAGATGGGGGCGGGCTTGCATCTTTCTCATATCGTATTGACTCCCGATTCGAATTACGCCATCGCGGTCGCTCAGTCCGGTGGCGCGATTTTCAAAATCAACGCCAATACTTATGAGATTGAAAAAGAAATTTTTATCGAGAAAGGGAGCGAGCCTCATGGTCTCCGAATTTCTCCGGACGGAAAGACGGCTTACATAGCGATAATGGAAGGCAAGAGTTTGGGAATTCTTGATATTGATCAAATGTCCTTGACCTATGTTCCTCTCAAAGGCAAAGCCGTTCAGTCGGGTGTCACGCCGGACGGTAAATATGCTTTGGCATCAATATATTATCCGCCGAGCTTGGCGGTTTATGAAATATCTTCCGCCAAATTGAGCTATGTCGATTTACCTCCGCGGTCTTTGGGTATGGTGCAAATCTACCCGACTCCGAATTCTCAATTTGTTTTTGTTGCTGATCAGGGCTACTTTTTCAATCAATTTGCCGGCGAATATGTTTATAAAATAGATTTGAAAGAAATGAGTATCGCGCAAACCATTAAAGCCGGTTCAGCCCCGCACGGAGTAGTCGTCTCCAATGATGGAAAATTAGTTTTTGTCACAAATATGCTCAGCAATAATTTGTCCGTGATTGACGCCGACTCGGGAAAAGAAATCGCTCGAATCAAAGTCGGAAGAATGCCCAATGGTGTAAGTATTTTTTATAGCGGAGGCGTGTCAGAGTAGTGTTGGCGTTGCGAATTGATTTTTGATATTATTTAAGCAGTTATAAATTAATTTAAAATCTATTTTTTATGAAAGGAAATAATGACAACAAATGTTATGGTTTTTGCGGGGATGTGTCGGCGAAGCTTGTAATAAGCGCGGTGGCTTTGTTTTTGATATTTTTTCTTGGCGTAAAAACAGCAAAGGATATAAAATCTTATGATTATATAGGCAAAGATATTTCCGCGGTGAATACCATCGAAGTCTCAGGCAGTGGTGAAATAGTCGCCAAAGCAGACATCGCGTCGTTTTCGTTCAATGTGACGGAGGAGTCGGCGAATGTTTCCGAAGCTCAAAGCAGGGCGGCAAAAAAAGTGAATGATGCGATAAAATTCTTGAAAGAAAACGGAGTTGAGGAAAAGGATATAAAAACAACAAATTATGATATTTACCCTCGATATGAGTATCTAAAGCCGATTGAGAAATTGGGAACCGTTCCGCCCGTGAGAGACAATAGGGTTTTGATCGGATATGAAGTCAATCAGGGTATAGAAGTAAAGGTTAGAAACATCGCTTCCGCCGGAATTATTTTGTCCGGTGTGGGGAGTTTGGGAGCGAGCAATATCAGCGGATTGAATTTTTCCATCGATGAAGCGGAAAAATTAAAAAAAGAAGCTAGGGATTTAGCGATAAAAGACGCAAAAGACAATGCCAAATCTTTGGCTGGTAGTTTGGGTGTAAAACTTCTGAGGATTGTGAATTTTTCCGAATCAGGATACTTCCCGATGTATAGAGAGAAATTCAACGCCGACATTATGTCTTTGGGAGTCGGCGGAGGTTTATCTCCTGAAATTCCAACAGGCGAGAATAAGATTACTTCTCAGGTGAATATAGTCTATGAGATAAGATAGCAGAAGGTTGTAGGGATTAGGTGGTAGGTTGTAGGTAAAAGAAAGATTTATAAAAAACCGGCTTTGTTGCACGAATACTAAATAATCAAACATCTCCTCATCCTTTCGCGATTT
>CAYIIG010000082.1:0-3092 GCA_964363425.1 uncultured Candidatus Saccharibacteria bacterium
CTCGAAAAATCCTCGCATTTTGTCTAGGAACTAAAGCTCAATGCGTAAGTCCTGGTTAAATTAACTTTCAACATTTTTCAAGGCTTAAATGACAGGCATTGGCAGGCGGGGATAGCAACGCGGATTTCACGCTGATCGGCATCTTTGTCATTGCCGTTTAAAAGCGGCGTGGGGGGCCTCCAAGATTGACAGTGATGTTCATTGTTATAGAATAAAACTTATGAAATCATCTGCCAGAAAAAAAGAAGTTGTCATTGGTTTGGTACAGAATAGCGTGGGGAAGGATTTAGCCAAAAATTTTGCCAAGACGGCGAAAATGGTTGAACGCGCCGCGCAGAAAGGGGCGCAGATTATTTGTTTGCAAGAATTATATAATATCCCATATTTCCCCCAGTACAGCAAAATTAAGAATAAAGACAAATATGCGGAATACATCCCGGGTTCATCTACAACTATGTTTTCCTGGCTGGCTGAAGATTACGGGGTGGTGATTATTGTGCCGGTATTTGAAAAATCAAAAAACAAAAACGGCAAATGGGAATATTATAATTCTGCGGCGGTGATTGATCATAAAGGCAAATTGCTGGATACCTACCACAAAATCCACATTCCTGAAGATCCCGGTTTCTATGAAAAAGAATACTTCCAAGCCGGCGACAGCGGCTATAAAGTTTACAAGACGAAGTTTGCGACTTTTGCCGTGCTGATTTGCTATGACCAGTGGTATCCGGAAGCCGCGCGGGCGGCGCGTTTGCAAGGCGCGGAAATTATTTTTTATCCTACGGCTGCTGCGGATATTATCGGCTATAAGCACCCAAATGACTGGCGCGATGCTTGGGAAACCATACAGCGGGGACATGCCATAGCCAACAGCGTTTACGTTGCGGCCGTCAACCGCGTCGGCAGGGAAGGGCAGATGAAATTTTACGGCCAGTCTTTTGTTTCCGATCCTTGGGGGAAAGTTTTAAAAAGAGCATCAAAAAATAAAGAAGGGATCTTGATTCAAAAGATCGATTTGGAATACAACAAGTTCCTTTCCGAAGGCTGGGGCTTTTTAAGAAACCGCCGGCCGGACACATATAAGTTCATTGCAACAAATAAGCTTGTTGAGAAATCAAAGAAACTAAAAAATGTTGCCCATTACAAGGATGAAAAAAGAGCTTTGGCGGGCAAATAATTGATTTATCGATGAACCAAATACCATCAAACTTAGGTTTTAGAATGCCCGCGGAATGGGAGTCCCATTCCGCGGTTTGGCTTGCCTGGCCTTATGATAAAATCACTTTTGGTTCCCTAAACCAACGTGATAGCAAACTCAATCTCGGACGTCTCGTAAAAGTGGAAAAAGAATTTATTAAGATTATTACCGCCCTTGAGACAAGTGAAAAGATTCAATTGTTAATACGAGAAAAAGAGCAATATATTGACATCCTAAAAAAGGCTAGCGTGTTTGAAGCAGATTACGCGGACGTGTGGACGCGTGATTATATGCCGATTTTTGTAAAAAATCAGGACGGCCAACTAACAGCCGTAAAATGGATTTATAATGCCTACGGCGAAAAATTCACCGCCCTTGTCAAAGACAATAATGTATGGGCGGAAGTAAATAAAAAATTAAAAATCAATACGGTTCAACCCAAAATTATTTTAGAAGGGGGGGCTATTGAGGTTAATGGTGTCGGCACGCTACTTACTACTGAGCAGTGTATTTTGACTCGCAATCCAAATTTGAGTAAAGGGGATGCCGAAAAAATCTTTGCCAAGCACCTCGGTATTTCTAAAGTAATCTGGCTTAAAAAAGGCCTGGCTAACGACCACACTGATGGGCACATAGATGAATTGGCAAGATTTGTCGCACCCAATAAGATAGTCTGTGCCTACGAAGACGATGGAAATGATGAAAATTTTAAAATACTGGAAGCTAATTGTCAAGTCCTAAAAAATTCTACCGGCGCTCAAGGTAAGCCTTTTGAAGTCATAAAGCTCCCTATGCCTCATATGGTTTATGATGATGGCAACAAAGCCCCGGTTTCTTACTGTAATTTTTATATTGGCAATAAAGTTGTGCTTGCCTCAACGTTTAATGACCCGAATGACGCGGCGGCTTTACAAATCATCCAAGATTGCTTCCCTGACCGAAAAATTGTAGGCATTGATTGCACGGACATCATCTACGGCGGTGGGGCTATCCATTGTATGACCCAGCAAGTCCCTGATTTGCCTTGAGCTTGTCGTCTATTCCGCTTTTGTTTAAGGTGACCTTGAATTGATTGAACGGGTCGGAAGGCAGCATCGATGTTTGAACAATGGTGTGGGTTGCCCGGATTTTGACCGCGCCGCCTTTGGGGATGACCCAGACTTTGTCGGGAATGACGCTGTGGCCGTTGATATAGAGCAGCCCCAGCACCACCCTGATCTCCTCTGTCCGGCTGGTTGTGCCGAAATCATATTCTCCCGGCTCAACGATGCCGATTGTGAGCTGCACTCCTTCGCCACTTGCTGCACCGAGGCTCTGCACGGCGCCTTCGAAGTACACATTGCGCTTTATCATTTTCCTCTCCTGTCGAAATGTCGACAGGACAGAATAGCAGGGAGGGTTTTGTAAAGAGCCTTTACTTTATAAAAAATTTTATATAGAATTTAGCAGGAATAGCATTATAGATTTCCGCTTTCGCGAGGACAGGTCTGTATCCCGGACTTTAGTCCGGGATACAGATAATATTATTCGAGCTTGTGGTTCGACTCTGCTCACCACATAGCTACCGTGAGCCTGTAGAATCGGTCGAGAACCCTTCGACTGCCGCTCAGGGCAGGCAATTAGCTTCTCCACAAGGTCGAAGACTAAATTTGTTTATGCAAAAAAGCAAGTTAAGCAAATTGTCTTTGGGATTGAGAAAGCTTATAAAGCCCGATAACCAAAAAACCACGGGCACCTTAAGCGGCTTTGTCAAAGGCAGTCGAACTCCGGTTTCCGCGTTTGCCCAAAGAACCCTAAAACATTTGAATGCCGGCGCTAGTTTAGAGGCCGCCTTGTTGCTTAAAGAACATTTAAAAAATGGCGGTAAGTTGGTCGTGACTTTGGCCGGAGCTTT
>CAYIIG010000083.1:0-3070 GCA_964363425.1 uncultured Candidatus Saccharibacteria bacterium
CATGTTTGCGTTAAATGCCAAAAGTGAAGTTGGGGCATTTCGTAATTCAAAGTAAGTACTGTTTTATTTTTTCCTTGTCTTCATTTTCAGATTCACCTTTGAAATACATCTCTATAAAATCAACTGTATTAGTTAAAACATAATACGCATAAATAACGCGAATACCGCTTTGCGCACCACGACCCTTAAGAGCCTTACACGCAAATTTCTTTATTTTGCAAATTTTCAATTTGTCGGTACAAAAATTCGGGATTGGGAAAATAGCGTTAGCATCTTTTTTTTCTAATACTCCATTATGAAGCACGCCTATGTGGTATGGTTCAATTGTGGCTATTTTAGCAAATTCAAAATCTTCTTCTAGGGATCTAAATTTTTTTAACAACCTCCTAAAATCTTTTTCAAATTCCCGTGTTATTTTATAATTGATCTGGTTCATATTCTCTGACGGAAGTTTCCTCAGTACGGTAAAATACTCCTTCATATTTGATTATTTGGTTGTCTTTTGCTATAAGCCAAGGAATATCTTTGTGAGAATAATCACTCAACTCTTTAGCATTTTTATCACTTAACCTCGCTAGCACTTCATCAATGTGTTTTATCTCTTTTGCATTTAATACAGATATATCAGGCTCCCTGCGTGGTAAATACTTTGTCTGCTCATGTAGAAAATACTTACTCTTAACCGTCTCAAGCTCTCCTTTTGATTCCATTGACTCAACAATCTTTTTAAACTCTACCGGAGTTGGTCCAAAATGATTTTTTATGTATGTAGCTCCGACAAGTTGCTCCTCAAACTTTTCGTAATAATCAAAATCAATAAAATACAGAAGTTTATATATAACGGTCATTCCGACATTAGACTTGCTCCCCACTTTTTCTAGGACATAGAGCAACACCTCCTTGAATTTCTTTAGATTCTTTTGTGGTACATCAATACGAATTCCCTGTTTCTCTTTTTTTTCTGGCTTGTTGTTAATAGATACTTTAACATCAGAAATTTCCTTTCCAGATATAAGTTCGGCGAGAGTTATATTAAAAATTTCGGCAATAGTCTGTGCTTGCGATAGAGTAAGCTCTTTCGCCCCTTTTTCAATTTCTATATAACTTGCCCTTGAAACACCGATTTTTTCAGCAACAAAAGCCTGAGAAATACCCTGATTATTCCTCATTTCTAACAAAAATGTATGTTTAATCATACCTACATTATAGCCATACAGGAAACTATGTCAATATAATGTACAAGTCCACTGTGGATAAAATTGACAATAAAGAATATGGAATACAATTTATTATTACTAATTTCTTCGTGGTGTCGCTTTCGCTACTAGATTTCGTATTGCAAAATTACGGCCGGCGCTCATCCTTTAGTCAGGGACGCCCTAGCGGAAATGTCCGAGGCGAATACAAGTTCGTGCTTGCCCCACCCAAAACCCATGCGTGCACGAAATCACTCCCTAGATTTTAGAATAGAAGACAGATTTTCCAGTTTTGCCATCTTGTTTTATTTTTCCTTCTTTTTCTAAGATATCTAAATACCGCGTTGCGGTAGCATCAGAAATACGAAGAAGAAGAGTGACATCGTTATTGGAAATCTTTTCCTTCTTGCTTAGCAATTCCATTATCTTGTCCAGTTTCTTTCTTTTTCGGAATTGGATTGATTCTCGGGCTTTGGTGAGAAGGTTACGAAAAGAGAAGGAAGACGTCGCTGACGCGACATTAAAGCTCGTGGTTTGGGGAGGATTTACTGGTTCTGGGGTTTGACTCTCTGTAATGGCAGGTTCTAGATTATCATTATTCGCCTGGGGCATATCTGCGTTCGTTGCAGGGCTTTCTGGGGCCTCAGGCGGCACAGAGGAGGATTCTGAACTAGCCACAGGAATAGATTCCGTGGTATCGGGAGAAACAGAGTTTTCTTCAGAAACTGGCGTTTCTGAAGGGGTGGTTGGGTCTATTTGGTTAGTGTCGGGCATAATTAAAAATTAATAAGATTTAAAAAAGAAAAAATAAATTAAAAATAACCAAATTACAAGCTAACTTTTTTAAAAGAAACAGCGGGAGGGACGGAGGCCCAGAGAGCCAAAGCGAGTCCCAGGGCCAAAGGCAGACACAAAGAGCCGGACAGAGACGGGGTTCCATAGGGAATTGACGAGACGAGTGCCCGCCTTTGAGCCCGGTAACCATTGAGTGCTTTTATTATTATAATCGTTTAAGTGCTTTCCTGTATCTTCAAAATATTTCTTTTCCAGGATAATAGCGTCTTCCAAAGTACCTAGATAATTATCAGGATTGGCCTGGTATAATTTTTGGGCATCAGCACTATTAATATTTAAGTGGATGTCTAAACCGGTCTTTTGTGCAATTTCTGACAAACTATCCGCATGATGAAATAGAATAATACGCGGTTTGTTTACGTTCTGGCTTTTGACATTAGAAAAATCTTCTTTGACTTGATAGAAATAATACCCGCTTTCCATTTTCATTTTTTCCGCCAAATCCGCGAGTGGAATGTCTCCTGGTATGATCAGCATATCGTCAAAACCGTTTTGTTCGATAGCTTGTTCGATTTCTGTTTGATTTTTGTCCCAAATATCCCGAGTGACATCTTCAAAGTCAACGGGTAAATCCAAGTTGGTCTTTTTATAAAATGAAATAAAATCCTGAAGCTTGGCTTCAAAATCCAAAGTGATGGTTTCTGCTTTGCCGTCAGGGCGAGTATAAGTGGCAGAAATTTCCTGAGAAAATTGGGCCAACTCTTCCCCACTATCTAGCTTATTTTTCATTTTTTCCGCTCGGTCAAATAAAGCACTAAGCTTGGCTTGCATCGCTTCCTTCCTCTTCTCACCTGCACCTTCTACTTCTCCGCCTTGGTCTTCAAAAATATCCCCTTTCAAAGCTTGCTCATATTCCTTGATTCCCTCCTGTAAAGATGGTTTCAATGATTTTAATTTTGTTTCCAAAATAGCCTTGATTTCCTCTTGGGTTTTCTCGGGTTTTTTTGACTTTTCCTTTCCCTTGGCCATATTTACTTTGAATTACGAAATGCAATGCGCTACAATTAAAGGCGACCCGC
>CAYIIG010000084.1:0-3058 GCA_964363425.1 uncultured Candidatus Saccharibacteria bacterium
AACTTAATAGCTAGCTTCCATAATTATGAGATTTAAGACTTTTGAAAGAGGTCTACTATCTGTGAGAATAATATCCTCAACAAAAGATTCCATCTTTATCATAATCGGGTCCTTTTCTTTAAAAAAGATTCGTAAAAGCAAGTTAAAGATGTTCGATGTTCTCTAATCCCTTTCAATCTTTTTAGACTTCCAAACTGGCAATCCAAAAAGTTTTATTTCGACCGACTTAATTCGGTCTCGACTCTCGCTACTAACCGCAACAGGAGCAGTGTTAGGTGTCACTACTCCGCAGTTAGCAATATCGTCATAATGACGATATTTTCCAGCAGTTGCTGTTGGGGTTCCAACAACAACGCACTCTCCAAGAGTGTCGGGAACGAAAACATCCTTTTTGGGGTTGTTAAGTTCACTATCCACAACACTCTGCTGGGGGTGGCGGGACTTGTTGGGACGATGGGTTTTTATACCATCAAACAAAACAAAGGGCAAGGACTCGATCATGATAAAGACTGCGCACCCGCAAATAATCCCAATCCCAATCCCAAAAGCAAGCATTATACGACCTTTCATAATCTACCTCCCTTTCTCTTTCTGTTAATTACAAAAAACAAAAATATGGGAAACATTTTCCCTATCAAAAAATTCTTGTGAAAGAATAAACTAAAATCACAAGGGTGTCAAGCTTTTCGAGGATAACTGTTCGCACATCCTTTGCATCCCCCGTATTTTCTTTGTCATTCCCTCTGTCGTCCTCGCGAATGCGGGGATCCAGTCTTTGTGTATTAAATCTGGATTCCCGCCTGCGCGGGAATGACAGAAAAAGGCGTTTCGCATTTCAAAGCGAGCAGATACTTTCGCGCAAAAACCCGCTTTTTATAGCAGGTTTTGTTTCTTTATTACTTGCCTTCTTTCTTGAGAGGCAAGCCGATATGTCCTAAAAATGCCAGCGCTTCTTCTTTACTATCCGCGGTGGTGACGATAGTGATCGCCATACCAAAGACATCCTTGATATCTTCATCCGAAGTCTCAGGGAAAATACTATGTTCTTTAAGTCCGATTGAATAATTGCCCATAGCATCGATTGATTTTCTCGACAATCCTCTGAAGTCTCTCGATCTTGGCAAAGCTATATTGAAAAGCTTATCTAAGAAATCAAACATTCGTTTGCCACGAAGTGTAATTTGGAAACCGACAGGATCGCCTTCTCTCACCCTGAAAGCGGCGATTGACTGCTTTGACTCCCTTGTTGCCGGTTTTTGTCCGGTGATTTTTTGAAGTCTGTCGGCGATAAGCTCGATTTTCTTCTTGTCTTTAAGAGAACCTATCCCGCTACTTACAACCACCTTTTCAACCTTAGGCGCCTGCATTTTATTCTTATATCCAAATTCCTTCCCAAGGACTTCGAATGCTTTATTTTGTTTTTCTTTTACTTTCATATTTTTTAAATTAGCTTATTAGCTTGTAGCTTCTTAGCTTTTTAGGAAGAGAGTCTTTCGATCTTTGTCTTTCCTAAAAAGCTACCAGCTAATAAGCTACTTTCTTCTAACTAATCTCCTTCCCGCTTTTCTTACTTATTCTGACATATTTCTCGCCGACCAATTTCATTCCGACGCGCGTTCTCTTGCCTGTCGAAGGGTCTAAAATCATTACATTGGAAATATGTATTGGCAAAGTTTTATCTACCACTTGCCCTTTCTGTCCGCTTTTCTGAGGGCGCTGATGTTTCTTCTTTACATTCACTCCGGCAATCACCACCATATCTCTCTCTGGTAAGGCTTTGATAACCTTTCCTGTTTTGCCTTTATCCTTGCCGGCAATTACTATTACATTGTCATTTTTCTTTATTTTCATTTTAATAAAAGTTAGAACCCGTCTCAAAAATAATGAATAATACAAACGCTAAAATTTCGAGTAAAAAATAGAGGATGAGAAAGAAGGCGCAACTTTTGTTGCGACGACTGACGAAACTCTGTTTTTTGCCGAAATTTGGGCGTTTGGATATTCAAGTAGTTTTGCATAAATTTATATTATAAGCGGTTATTTTTGAGACGGGTTCTAGACTATTTCAGGGGAAAGAGAAGCTATTTTTTGGTATCCTTTTTCCGCTATTTCTCTCGGTATCGGTCCGAAGACTCTTCCGGCGATGGGTTCCATTTTGCCTTTTTCCAATATAACAACGGCATTTTCGTCAAACCTTATATAAGACCCGTCTTTCCTTCTGAAAGCGCTTCTTTGTCTTACCACCACAGCCTGAAGAATATCTTTCTTTTTTACACCCTTTCTAGGTTCGGCTTTCTGAACGGACAAAACCACGATATCTCCCAGTCTTGCGTAACGCTTCTTCGAACTTCCAAGCACTTTGAAAATTCTGCCTATCTTTCCGCCACTGTTGTCCGCTATATTCACGATAGATCTTGGTTGTATCATAAAATTTTATTTAAATAACGATAAAATGCTTATCTTTCGATATTGGTCTTGTCTCCTTGATTTTGACAATGTCGCCGATTTTGCATTTGTTTCCCGCATCGTGAGCTTTAAATTTCTTGTGTCTGCTCATATACTTCCCATACATAGGATGCTTTTTATAGCTGTCAACAAGGACGACAATAGTATCTTTCATCTTATCAGACACAACCTTACCAGAAAGAATTTTTGTCTTCTTCGGAGTTTCAATATTTTTTTGTTCGTTTTCTTTTTTCATTATTTTTTATTAGCTTCTTAGCTTTTTAGGAAGAGTATCTTGCAGGTCTTTATCTTCCCTAAACAGCTACAAGCTAAAAAGCTACTTCTTCCTGCCTGCAATCTCCGTCATAAGCCTGGCAATTTCCTTTCTTGTGTTTCTGCCTTCTCTCACATTTCGTGTCTTGCTTCCGGAAATCGCAAAACGAAAATTGCTCAAAACTCCCTTTTTTTCATTCAAGAGATTTGATACTTCTTTTTCTGTTTTGTTTTTATATTCTGACATTTTTCTTATATTCTATATTTGAAATCTATCACGAACCTGATTAAAATTCAATAGACTTGCGCATTTGGATGCAGTTCGAGACTTGCGACCATG
>CAYIIG010000085.1:0-3047 GCA_964363425.1 uncultured Candidatus Saccharibacteria bacterium
GCATGGCGGAGTGTTTTACAGTAATCGGTTTAGTATTCGCGCAACAAAGCCACTTAAAACTTAAAAAATTATAGCATGAAAATAAAAAGGGTTAGTCATGATTTTGGGCAATTAGGGCTTATTTATTGAGTTTTTTAATTTGTATCCCAAATTCCGCCAGTTGCTCGTTGCCTATCTCCCTCGAAATGTCCATCATTGGGTCGCGGGCGTCCCTTTGCCCGCCCCATCTCCGCCTTCGATAACTATAAATTTATTCATAGATTTACTTTTAATTATCATACACTCTGGGCAAAAAACAAATTTTCCATCCTTTTTAATTTTGAGATTTAAAATAATTGATTATAATATCTTGAATGGCATTATCAGACAAAAAAATATTAGAGCAAAAAAATTTGGGGAATATAATCATTGACCCATTCAAAACATCTCATCTTGCCACCTCAAGTTATGATGTCTGTTTGGGCGAATGGTATTTCCGCGAACAAAGACCGGATGATCATATTCACATCTATAACATTTGGCATAAACCTCACACGGACCGAGTTTGGGGGACAGAAGCAAAAAAAGCCGGGCTCGCCAAAGACTCTTTTTCAAATTATGAATCAATCGGCTTAAGACCGGATGACAAAATAATAATGATTGAACCGGGCGAGACTATTCTCGCTCACACGGAAGAATTTATCGGTGGTCGCAATATGATTACCACAATGATGAAGGCTCGCTCTTCGGTCGGAAGGAATTTCATTGAAATTTGCAAATGCGCAGGCTGGGGCGATGTCGGATATGTGAACAGGTGGACGATGGAGATAACAAACAATTCCAGATTTTACACCATACCTCTGATAGTCGGAATGAGAGTCGCGCAAATCATCTTCTTTGAAACCGGAGAAATACTTGATAGGGATTATACTCACACCGGCAAATATCAAACCGATCAGAATTTTGAAGAAGTAAAAGCGTCTTGGAAACCGTCAATGATGTTGCCGAGACTTTACAAAGATAGAGAAGAAAAATAGAAAAACTCCCCGCTTATAGAAATAAGACGGGGAGTTAATATTTGCAATTCAAACCCTCTTTAGATTAGATAAGGGAACTCTGAAACCTATATATTTTTCAAGAATTCTGAATTGCCCCTTTGAAAAACCTCTGCCACAAAATCTTTCTTCAATAAGATTTTGATCTTCTTTTTCAGGACACCTGTCATTCGCGCTGCATAAAATAAAAAATCCTTCACCATTTACGGATATACCAAGATTCTCTCCGCAAGATAAGCATTTCAACTTACAATCAATCATTTTTGCCTCCTTACATTGTCTTCAAAAAATTAAAGAAGTAATTTTAGAATTTCCTCTTCTAAACAGCTACAACCCCGCCTCTTCGGCGGGCGAGCTACCCCACAACATCCACACCCATTGACCTTGCTGATCCTGCGAGAATTTTTACCGCCGCATCAACATCGTTGGCATTCAAATCAGACATTTTTTTCTCGGCAATTTCTTTCAACTGAGCCTTGGTGATAGAACCTGCCTTTTTCACCGCGTTCTTACCTGAGCCTTTTTCAACTCCGATAGCTTTGAGAATCAAATTGGTGGCTGGAGGTCTTTTAAGAAAAAAATCATATGTTCTATCTTCGTAGACCGTTATGGAAACGGGAGTAATTTCTCCCATCCTGTCTTTGGTGGCGAGATTAAACTTGCTCACAAAGTCTCCGATATTCACTCCGGCTTGTCCCAAAGCAGGACCGATAGGAGGCGCCGCGTTGGCTTTCCCGCCCTCAATCTGCAATTTTAATTTTTTTGTTATTTTTTTTGCCATAATTTTTTAAAATTCGAAACCCAAATATCGAAATTAAAAACAATCAGACATTCTGATGTCATCCCCGCGAAAGCGGGGAACCAGATTTTCCTAGATTCCCGCCTGCGCGGGAACGACTTAGGAAAGTCGTTTGTTTCGTGTTTCGGATTTCGAATTTCGTGCTTTATTTATATTATCCTTATATTTTCTTAACTTGCAAGAAATCTAGCTCCACCGGCGTTTCCCTGCCGAACATCGACACAAGCACCTTGACCTTTCCTCTCTCTTCATCGATCTCGTTTACCTTACCCTCAAAATCCTTGAATGGACCGTCTATTATCATCACTGATTCCTCAATAGACAAATCAATTTTATGCTTGATCTTGCTTGTATCCATTCTGCCGAAAATTTCATCAATTTCTTTTTGACTCAAAGGAACAGGATAAACTCCCGATCCAACAAAACCCGTCACCCTAGGAGTGTTGCGTACGACGAACCATGAATCATCGTCAACAATCATATCCACCAAGATATAGCCCGGGTATATCTTCTCCTCTTCCTCCACCCTTTTACCGCCTTTTATTTTGATCTTCTTCTCGACCGGTACAATTATGCTGAAGATTTTATCTCCCATAGCCAAAGAATCAATCCTTTGTTTCAAATTCCTTGCTACCGCGTTTTCATAACCGGCGTAAGTATGTATTGCATACCAATTTCTTCCCTCGCTTATTTGTTTTGCCATAAATTTTAATTAAATTCTAAATCCGAATATCAAAATTCGAAACAATATCTAAATTCTAAATTCAAATTTTATAAACTAATGTTTCTGATTTTGAATTTCGGACATTTGAATTTGTTTCGGATTTCGAGCTTCGAATTTACTACTCATTTCTATAAAATCTGCTTGATGCCCAGAGAAAACAAGAAATCAAAAAATCCTAAAAACAAAGAAACACCCACCGAAACGGCTATCACGACCACGGTAAAAACAACAGCCTGCTTTCTGGTAGGCCAATTCACATGTTTTAATTCCGTCCTTGTTTCTTTTATGTAATCTACGACTTTCATATTTTGGATGCTCTTATTAAAAACCGCCCCTTGGGGCTATCTATATAATAGCTCATTTGGGTAAATAAAGTCAAATAGGGGGCAGGTTTTTGGTTTGTAGGTAGTAGGTTTTAGAATAAGAGGTTTTTTAGGCTTTGTTGCGCGAATACTAAACCGATTACTGTAAAACACTCCGCCATGCGATA
>CAYIIG010000086.1:0-2854 GCA_964363425.1 uncultured Candidatus Saccharibacteria bacterium
GAGTTTCTGCAAACTTTGGGTAAAGCTTCGCATATCCACGACTTATTTTTCTGTTTTCATAGATCATAAAGGAAACCTCATCTTTGGACAATTTATTTTTCAAATCTTTTTCTAAAATTTCAGAAATAAGTGCATGAAAATTGTGGTGATGAATTGTTTTATCTTTGTCCGAATAAAAATCGGCTTTCCGTTTTTCTAACAAATTTACAAAATCGCGGGCACTGATTTTTATTGCGTGATTTTTGGCGAGTAAATTTACAAATTCTTCCCAACCGTGTTGCTCGTCTATTCTTTGATTTTCTTTATCAAGCCGAATATCAAGGAGTGTTTGGTAGCAGTCAAAGAAAATCACTTTGTCATTTTTTGTTTGCATATTCTTTGTAAAAATCATTGAGACATCAAATGATTTTCAATTGTAACAAGTTGCTTGTCAAAGTCCTCGTCCATGCTAAAAATATTGAATTCATATTTTTTAGCTTCTGTATCAAAATAGTGGGAGTATTCCGATATCATTTTTGCAATCCGACCATAAGTAGCCTCATCTTTTGTTTTCCTTATTATCCAGTCGTTTGGCGTGGTTGACTTGTGAATATCTTGAATGAATTTTTGCTCATCATATTTTACAAGGAAAACTGCCTTAATATGTTCTCGATCGAATTTTTTGAAGACAGTGTTTACTATTTCAGGTGTAACTTGATATCCCTCAACAATAAAATCATCTTTATCTGTCAGGTATGTCTCCGCCATCATACTTATAGCGTCATAAGTAGTTTTTCCTTGAGCAATATAATTTTCAATAATTTGTTGCGGGGAATATTGAGAATAAAATTCATCGTTACTGTCCCCCCGCAAATAACTATGGGGAAAGAAAGTAGAATGTTTTTCTTTTGGTGTGTATGCCCAAACAATATTTTGGAGCGTGTCAGCCGAAATCCAAGGAATTCGATATTTATCCGACAATTTTTTTGCCAGAGTTGTTTTTCCACATTTTGGAGGACCACCAATTAAATAAATCATAGTAAAATTATTTTATTAAATCTTCGATTGCGACATCAAGGGTTTTCGCAATTTTGCTCACTACAAAAACCGAAGGTTTTTTGATAACGCCAGTTTCAATTTTGGTAAGCGTTGTGTAAGCAACATCAGCCTTACGAGCAAAATCGTCTTGAGAAAGCCCTGGTTTTAGTCGCAATTTCCTTAGAAATCTTTGGCTCGCACCTCCTCCTCGGCGAAAAAACAGTGCGCGCAAGCGCGCCAGAAATTCTGAATTCTCTTGCAATCCCGCCAAAAAATCCTTGGTCGGCGCTTTGCGCCGTCCGCTTGTATCCACCGAAAAAACCTTTGAGTTCCTTATTGGTGCGCGGGAGAGGACTTGCACCTCCAAAGGATTGCTCCCGCTAGCCCCTCAAGCTAGTGCGTTTACTAATTTCGCCACCCGCGCATTGTTTTGTCAGAGCAACTGCTTTATTCTTTTTATCTTCTTCGAGTGCTCGTTCAATCTTCAGTCGCTTTCTGCCTAAACAAACAACTGCCTGACCATAATACATCTTTTTCAAAATTCTCAAAGCTTCTCGCTTGGCATATTTAAGTTGTTGAGTCCGCTTCCGGCCGTCGGCGCTTATGTGCCCCCTGACACCAAGTTTTTGAGAAAGTTTCTCGCGGATCCAGCGAATATACTTGGGGCTCGCGGATATGAATGTTAAATAGAACATGAAACTCGATCTCCATCTCAGATCATAATAGGAGTAAAAACTTCCGTCCCCATCAAAAGCGCCTCGGAGAAAATCAAAAAAATATTTTTCGGGTATATTGAGGGATCCTAACGTCTTTGATTTTGCCGGCGTGAGGCCGACCGTGAGCAGAAATTGGTAAAAAAGCACATCACCGTACTGGACCCTTAATGCGACCCTACCGCTACCAGACAACTTTTTTCCCACCTTGTTTACAACGCCAAGACATTTCATAAAATTCTTTATTTGCTCTTTGTCTTTCGACGTTAAGTCAAAGTGTCTTCCGTCTTTTGAAAGATGGCCGTCCGTCGCTAAAAGACCAATCGCATAGGCAAAATTAGGGGACCACCTGATCTTTACTTTGCCTTTTGGTTTTGGTCCGCGTAGTCCCATGCGTTTATTCTATACCAAACACAGAAAAACATCAAGGATGTAGCGTCTACCAATTGTTAACAACAAAAAAAATCCCCTCACGGGAATTCTTTTGCTCATTCTGTTTTCGCTTCTTCAACTTTCGCTTCGGCCAGAACTTCTTTTTCTTCAAAATCTTTCGTTGATCCGCCACCCTGAAGTGTTTGTTTCATCTTCCGGCGCACATCGCGGATCGCCTTCTCGCGCACGTAGTAGAGTTTCGAGCGACGCACTGTCGAGCGTTTTACCAGTTCGATCTTATCTATCATTGGAGAGTAGAGCGGAAAAACTCGCTCAACGCCAACACCGCTTGCAACCCTGCGGACTGTAAATGTCGCCCCAGGTTCGTTGCCGTGCTTTCTGGCAAGCACAAGACCCTCAAACGCCTGCAGACGATATTTTTTCTTCGCCGCATCCTCAAGGACGCGCGTCCACACGCGCACCGTATCGCCCGCGCGGAATTCGAGCTTCCGTCGTGCATCAAGATTGACCGGGGAAAGTTTCATTTTTGCAAGTAATTCCGTGTTCATGATTGGAACAATTTAGCACATCGCCTTCCGTTATGCAAATATCCGCATTGCCCTCTCTGACAGGAAACCCGCAAGAAAACCGCGAGAAACGCGTTGACCACGCATTGCGCTTGATATAGAGTTGGCCAAGGTTGTTTTTCCCAAAAAGGAACGCGCGATGCTCACGAAATTGCCCCGTGGTTA
>CAYIIG010000087.1:0-2844 GCA_964363425.1 uncultured Candidatus Saccharibacteria bacterium
TAAAAACGAATCGACCTCGCAGATTGAAATATCCGCACCTTTTCGCGCTTCAAAATATTGTCGTAAAATAATCTCATTCTTCACACTCGAGCACTGTCACACCTTTTTCAAAAAGCAAAATTCCGCGGTTTTTGTTACTTATAGGCGGGCTTGATAAACAAGATACTAAGATTTGTTTTCTATATCCTTAACCTCCGGCGCAATAGTCAAAACCACAAATGCTCCCATAAATAATAAAATGCTTACCAAAATAAAAACCGAAGAAATTCCTATTATTGAAACAATTCCCCCACCAAGAATCATAAATACCCCTACCCCCATTTGCTGAACACCTGAAAGAAGTCCCATACCATGTCCGCGATTGTCGGGCGAAGTGTAAACAGAAATCATTACATTTTCAAGAAGAACAATCACTGCGCCGACAATGCCGTAAATGGCTTGCAAAAAATATATGGCAACCGGAGAAGATATAAAAACATATCCTAATGTGATTAAAGAAAATAAAACATACGACAAAAAGAGCAATTTCGGTTTATTGCGCGAATCGGCAAGTCGCCCCGCAAAATACGCCGTTACACCTCCAGCTATCGCCATAATCCCTAGAGCAAGACCGAACTCTGACGATCCCCCTTTTTGAGATAAAAATAAATACCATGCGGGGGTAAAAATTCCCATCGAAGCATACACTATTGCTGACGCGATTATTAATTTTATGTAATTTTTTTTCATCAAAAAATATAGGGGAGATAAACATGAATGCTCATCTCCCCCACCTGCCGGACTACGCCACGATATCAAATTCTCCCTTTTTGACACACTGAACAAAAGCATCCCACTCCGCTCTGGTGAAAGATAAGGTTGGACTCGATACACTCTTGGTGTCTCTGACATCAACCATGTTGCCAATACGAACAGCGACACAAGTTTTTATCGGAAGAAACCTAGTGGTCGATGATGTAATAAATCCTTCAGCTTCATGTGGATTTCTTACAGACATTGTTTTTCACCCCCCCTCTCTTAATTAATGCCTAAAAACACCTAAAATAAAACACAAACAACTTTTTCTATCTGAAGCCTATCACCCTGAATTTTACCGTCAACCTTACTTGTTTCTAAAAATGTGTTCTTGTTTTATCGCCTCAAAAAAGTTTTCCGACTGATTTTCCGACAAAACCTTTGACCTCTTATCCATTTTATTTATTTATTAATCTAAAAAAATATGCCCTTCAAAGGACATATTTTTAACTGACAAAATTATTTTCCGTGTTCGATATCGTCAAAAGAAATACAACCTCGCGGTTTAAAACCGCGCTATGCTTCAATTGGCGACAATATCTTGAAAACTCTTTCACAAACTCATAATATCACACTTCTTTTTAGAATTCAAGTTTTTTGTATCACACTCACCATTCAAGACATTATTGAGCTTTATTTATAATTCCTTTCAATGTTTCCCAATCTTCCAACTTTCTTTCCCTGTTATCGTCCGGCAACTCCAAATCGCATGCGATATTCATCACTTCGTCAAATTCAGGAGTAATTTGTTCGAAAAATAGAGAACATACATCGCATATTCTGTAGGAAGCTTCGTCTATTTTTAATTTCCCTTTTTCTTTTTCTTTTATAATTCTTTTAAGTAATTATCGCAAAATTTTGGTCAATTTGTCATCTCGTCCCTAGAAATAATTGATGATTTCAAAATTTTAACCGTATCGATGAATCCGCGAGTGGCTTTGGTGGAAGAAATTTCCATGTTTTTTTCGTTCTCTTTTATAACGAATCCCGCTACGCATTTCACAATCGGCAAAATTAATTCTGTTGAATCAAACTCCCCTTTTCCTGATTTTTCTGTAAATTTCCAACAAACAACCTCGATTTTATTTTTTTGTTCCGTTTTCTTTTTCATAAAAAATGATTTTTGTTATTAATGATTTTGGAATATAATAAAACCTCGGTTTCTTTTCCGGATGGTTTCTGGTTTTTTCATCATCCACAATAACAGTTTCCGGATTTTTGATGAGAAGATAGTCTTTATTTTCTTCAGCAAAAATTCCTTCGGTGTAGGCAAAAGTGCTGTCATAGATGCCTCCATCATGATAAACTCGTATATCATCCCAATACACTCCGATAATGGTTTTCTTGTTATTTTTACTTTTCTTCATTTTTTTTCATTTACAAAAAGCTCGCTGACACTTATGACAGATTTCTTTGGAATAATTAAACCGTAAAAATATTTATCTGTTTTTAATTCCGACCAAACAAGACCGAGATCAAGCAATTTGTCGGTAACTCTGCGGATTTTTCCGATTGAGATGATCGGCTTTGGCATGGAAATTTTTTTCTTTACAAGATCAATATAAGAATATGACGCATCTTTATATTCAACAATGCATATTTTGTCTTTTAATAATTCTAAATTCATAATCTTAATTCTTAAAAAATAGCGGACGGAAATAAAGATTTCCGTCCGCACACTCAAGAACGCAAACCTACCTACTTTCCTCCTTTGCCTTTTGGAAAGTGCGATACGCCTGATTTTGTTTCTTTCTCCGCCCAGTCTGGAGCGGATTTGAAACTTTCCTTGTCTTTTCCTTCCCGCGCTCCAGAATCTGTTCTAGCGTTATGAAAAGCTTCCGCTGTTTCTTTGCCTGAAGCGCCAGTATCCCTTGTCGCATCCTTATCTGTATACTTACTCAAAGTCATTACCTCCTTTCTGTCTGTATTCAAAACACCTAAAATAAAACACAAACAACTTTTTCTATCTGAAGCCTATCACCCTGAATTTTACCGTCAACCTTACTTGTTTCTAAAAATGTGTTCTTGTTTTATCGCCTCAAAAAAGTT
>CAYIIG010000088.1:0-2625 GCA_964363425.1 uncultured Candidatus Saccharibacteria bacterium
CCATCCTAAATTTGTTTTGCGCGGGATTTTTTTTGAATTGAATGGGCGATGGGATGAGGGTGGGTTTCTCCTTTGAAGGGAGAAACTGGCGGAATTCTAGTACCAATTAAAAATGCAAAGTGATGTTTCGAACATTCTATCATATTTCGTCCGTGACTACGGAGTCCATCCTCGGCATCCACCTCGAACATTTCCGAGACTCAAATGCAAATGTGCTTGACTGTATCATTAAACAAGGAAGAGATATTATGAAGTTGGAGAGATTTTCATGCAACAAAACCATAAATCCGTTATACATTTTTCAATGATAATACGAAAGAGTTTTTTGGAGATGGTATTACAAAGAGCAAGTAATCATTGAAAACAGGTATTGCATAGACAAAAAGCCGTTGCGGGACATCGCAAAAGAATTAAACAGGCGTCTTTCAACCGTCATTCGCGAGATAGACGGAAAGCCAAGGATCGGCATAGGTAAATACTCGGCTGACATCGCTCAGGCGAAAGCGTTGCTCAATAGCAAAAAACAAGGAAGAAAAAGCCTATTTTATTATGAACCTTTGCGCGTTTACGCAGTGGAAAAACTAAAGCTTGGCTGGTCTCCGGAACAGATTGAAGCGAGACTGCCGATAGAATATCCAAATGACAAGAAATGAGGGTTTCATACGAGTTGATTGCGCTAACTTAATTATTTAAAAAGTATAATATTTCGCCCATTTCATATTTTATATATTATTTAATCTGCGAATTGAAATCTATCGCCTTCTTGAAGATTTCTTCGTATTTTTTGGCGGAGGCTGACCAAGAAAAATTAGCGGACATCGCGCGTTTTTGAAGTCCTTCCCAAAATTTCGGATATTTATATGTTTCAAGAGCGCGTATCATCGTTCCAAAAAGCGCGTATTTGTCGAATTTTTCAAAAACGAAACCTGTGCCAGTCTGCTCGGTCGGATTATAATCTTCCACACTGTCGGCAAGTCCGCCCGTTTTTCTAACTATCGGTATGGCACCATACCTCATCGCTTCCATCTGCGTAAGTCCGCAAGGCTCAAACTTAGACGGAATGAGAATTGCATCCGCCCCCGCAAACACCGCGCGAGGTAAAATAGCGTCATAAGACAAGTGAGTTTTTATGTTTGGATATTTTTTTTCCAATTCGCTGAAAAAAGACATATATTTTGAATCACCCTGACCGACGACAACCAATTCAAAATCAAAATTATTTAGCATCGGCTCAATCGCTTCCATTAAAATGTCAAATCCTTTCTGCTCGCTTAAACGGGAAACTATTCCCAAAATAAATTTATTGTCGCCTTGAGGCAGATTGAATTTCTGCCTCAAAATTTCCTTGTTTTTGGCGCGTTCTTTGAGATTTTTCGCATTGTACTTAAAACCGATATTAGAATCGACTTCGGGATTGTAAGCGTCGTAATTTATCCCGTTCAATATACCAAACAGATGCGAGCGGCGTTCCTGAAGAAGATTATCCAAGAGTTCGCCGTATTCGGGCGTGGTAATCTCTCTGGCATAATTCGGAGAAACGGTGTTGATGACATCCGCGTATCTTATCCCTCTTCTCATAAGGTTCATTTTTGACATGCGAGGATCACCAATCGGCGGTATGGCTGATTGCCCGTCGTCATAATCCATTTCACTGATAAAACGGTGATCAAACATTCCTTGAAAATATAAATTATGAATTGAAAAAACAACGGCGATTTTTGAAAGTATGGGATCGTCTTTGTATACAGTTTTAATATAATTGGGAATAAAACCGCCCTGCCAGTCGGATGCTACGATTACATCCGGTCGCCACTCATGGTTTGACCGTATAAATTCCAAAGTTCCTCTGGATAAAAGCGCCCACCTTGTCGGATCAACATCATATCCGTAAACACTTCCTCTTTGCTCGTAATATTCTTCATTTTCTAAAAGATAAGTGACGGCGTGTCCGTTATTTGGGTCTAAAAACTTTTTAACATTGCACACCATGCGGTCTTCAGGCGCGCCCGTGACTTCCCCTCTGGGAACAAACAAGTTTTCTTCAACCATTGTCATAGGAAACTTCTCGCTGTCAATTGAAGAATATTTAGGAATCATCACTCTCGCGTCGTGACCTATCTCGCGAAGAGCCTTGGGTAGAGAATACATAACCTCACCCAACCCGCCGACTTTTACGAACGGAGCCGCTTCGGGAGAAACAAAAAGAATTTTCAATTTATTGTTTTTCTTGGGAAATCTCACACCAATACTATACCAAACCGAAGCCGTTTTGACAAAACAGACGGAAATAATCCTTGTCTCATCTCAAAAATTCGAAGTCCCGCCACCCCCCAAAAAAAAGACAAAACCCCGCAAATTGTGGGGTTTTGTCACTAAGACTCCGGGAGTAGGGAATCTTCTCTCTACGAGAACTGTACACCTTTTCTGTTTTCTGGTCGTGCTGACACTCCAGAAAAGCTATCAAAGGTCTTCGATCCCCACACGAAAGCACTCCCAGCGCTTTCTTCCCTGAGCCGAAAAAGTAAAAGCACCCTTCTTGGGCGCTAAACTTTTTTGGCTCGCCCTGCTCGACGATTTTCGAACTTTTGACTGGGCGGAGGAGTACAAATATCCTACCGTGGTTTT
>CAYIIG010000089.1:0-2620 GCA_964363425.1 uncultured Candidatus Saccharibacteria bacterium
TATCATCTGAAGCGCATACGCTCGCCGCAAGCGGACGAGGTAAATTATGAATTTACTGCATGATTTTTGTGGTGCAAAAATCAGATTCGAAGGGTGGAATATGTCCCGAGGTCGCCGAGGGACAATGAGCCGGGGTCGCAAGTCCCGAGTCCACGAGGGAACTTGTGACCGAACTCCCTCCCGCCGAAACCAAGCGGTTTTTTACCGCTATTGCTTCCAAATTAAATTTTGATAATATAAACAAATGAATATAAATATAAAATCAAAAAGTGTAGAACTTTTACCGAAGATTTATGATTATTTAAATAAGAAGGTCGTCGCCTTTGATAAGCTTATAAGCAAGAGTGATGAAAGTGTGGCGCTCAATATAATTTTAGCTAAAACCACCAGACATCATCAGAAAGGCGATATATTCAAAGCGGAAATGAATTTGCATATCAGCGGAAAGGTTTTTCAAGCGTCAGCCGAAGAACAAGATCTTTTTACCGCTATTGATATTGTGAAAGATGAAATACTTAAGGGGCTTAAAACGCATAAAGAAAAGAAAATTGACGGGGCAAAAAAGACTGGGGGTAAGATAAAGAAGATGATTAAAGAAGTCGGTAAATAAGAGTAAGTATTATGGGTAAACAAAACCTTAAAAATCTGCATTTTTTAGGCGTTGCGACCGTCGTCATACTCGCAGTCGCGCTTATTTTATTCTGGTCGCCGAACAGAATCAGCGAAATGAAAAATGTTAAAAATTCTAAAAACGAGCCTTCATTCAGCGGGGCTGTCATTGAAACCACTTTCGGAAATATTGAAATTGAATTTTTGGCAGATACAGCTCCCATAGCAACGCGCAATTTTATAAAATTGGCGGGTGAATCATTTTATGAGGGAACGCTATTTCACAGAGTGACCAAAGAATTTATACAAGGAGGAGATCCGTTGTCCAAATCTGGCGATATTTCCTCTTATGGTACGGGCGGACCGGGATACAAATTTAATGACGAGGTGTCTCCAGACGATAAAATGCTTAGAGGGTCTGTGGCGATGGCGAATGCCGGACCAAATACGAACGGAAGCCAATTTTTTATTGTTGCGGTCAAAGAAGCTTCGTGGCTTGAGGGCAAGCACACCATTTTCGCTAAAGTCATGCGGGGAATGGATGTTGTCGACAAGATCACTCAAGTTAAAACTTCCGGAAACAATCTTCCCGCAAAATCTGTTGTTTTGGAAAGGGTAATTTTAAAATAGCTAAAACTGTTTTAAAAAATCACCATATTTCATTTCTTTTTTTCCTTCGGGTTTTACTTTATTGATTTTCAATTCACCGCCTTGAGATAATTCCATATCTGTTATTATCACGCGGATTTTTTTGCCGTTTTTTTCGGTGAAATAATGAATTCCAGGCCAAGTATGAAAGGCGAGAAATTTTTTGTAAATAATTTCCGGCGTATCTTTTTCCAAGTCCACTAAACCATCCTCTTTGATTATTTTTTTAGTGAAGGTTGCTTGACTATGATCTTGTTCTTGAGCCTTAATTTCTCCATTTATCCATTTTGGAATAATCTCAACCAACATTTGTCCGCCGATTTCCGCCAGTTTTTCTTCCAATTCTTTCGCATTTAGCTTCGGATTTCGGATTTCGGATTTATCTCGGATTTCGTGCTTCGTGCTTCGTGCTTCAAATTCTTTCCGTGAAAGAATTTTCCCATGGTCAACCTGCTCATCCATCAGCATTATCGTCACACCCGTTTCTTCTTCTCCGCTCATAATGAAAGATTGAATCGGCGAAGGTCCTCTGAATTTCGGCAGAAGCGAGGGGTGGATGTTTAGCGTGCCGAATTTGGGAATTTCCAAAATTGATTTCGGGATAATTTTTCCATAAGAAGCGACGATGAGAAGGTCGTAGCCTGCCCGCCGATGAAGTGGGGCTGTAGCCTGCCCACCGATGAGGCGGGGTGGTAGGCCGTTCAGGCTCTGAGAGCCTTCAGGCTCGAATGAGTGGTAGGTGGAGAGGGAAGCAGGTTGGGCGATTTTAAGATTATTTACTTGAGCGAAAACCTTTACCGGCGGGGGAGTAAGAATCATTTTCCTGCCTTTAGGCTTGTCCGGCGCAGTGATGACTATTTCCGGCGTGTAGCCGTTTTTCATAAGAATATCCAGCACTTTCACCGAAAGTTCCGAGGTTCCGAAAAAGGCGAAATTTATACTTGACATTTTCATTCCTTATCTTTGATAATTTTATGCACATTTTTTGCCGAGTCGGTGAAAAGGATGCCGTTCAAGTGGTCGATTTCGTGCTGAAATATCTGAGCGAGAAGACGGCTACCGCCTCGTTCAAAAACTTTGCCGTCTTCATTATAGGCTCTGACGGTGGTCTTAGTCGCTCTTTTTATTTTTCCATAATAATCCCTGACACTAAGGCATCCTTCTTCCATCACTTCTTTTTCTTTTGATAATTTTATTATTTCCGGATTTATGAATACAAGATCGTCAAATTTGTCTTTATCACTTTTTCCGGCATCAATAATCTGAAATATTTTTTTTGAAATGATGAAAATTCTGAGAGGTATCCCGATTTGAGGCGCAGCAATAGCAACGCCCTCATCCTCTTTCGCGAGCGCGTTTTTCA
>CAYIIG010000090.1:0-2608 GCA_964363425.1 uncultured Candidatus Saccharibacteria bacterium
ATTTTTCGCCCATCCTCCGCTTTTCCAAATGATTTTTGTCGCTGGAAATTTTATCTTAGGCGATGCTAATATGAGAATTCTTCCGCTCCTGTTTTCTGTCGCTTCTGTTATTTTATTATATTTTGTAGTTTGTAATCGTTTAGGCAAGAGAGTAGCTCTCTGGTCAGTCGCTTTCTTCTCAATCTGTTTCTATAACATTCTCGGTTCGCTGTCTCCAGATGTTGACGGAGCGATCTTGCCATTTTTCTTTCTTTTGGCTGTCTACGCTTACGACAAATTAATGCTGAGCGAGAAGACTTCAGTAAAATGGAAATGGTTTTTATTCCTCACTGGCGCTTTACTTATTGGCTTTCTTATTAAATTGAATTTTATTCTCGTTATCGGAACGATATTGGTTGACTATGTTTGGAGCCGTGGAAAGAAAATGAATAGAAGAGAGATCTCCTTTGTTATTTTGGGAATATTTGGCTTCAGTCTTGCCTATATCGCTCTGATCTATGGAATTAAGGTCATATATCCAGCTTTTGACATTAGCATTATGATGGGGCACGCCAAACAATTTACTGCAGAAGGAAGGAATTGGATACAAATATTTGTTCAGGGATTAAAAGCGATATTTTACCTGTCGCCACTTATGATTATTCCTATTTTTTTCATAAATAAAGATATTTTCAGAAGGACAAGAATATTTTCCATCTATCTTATTTTAGGTTTTATTTTTTATTTCATTCTGTTTGATTTTTCGAGAGGCGCTTTGGATAAATACCTAATGTTTTCAATTGTTCCATTGTCGGTAATATGCGGGACAATCTTCGCTAACATTTTTAGCAATCTTAATTCATTAAAAGAAAATAAATTTATTCGTTTCGTAATTCTCGGAGCTGTTCTTTCCAGTTTCCTTATTTTTTTGAATTTTACTTCGCACTTAATTGTCCCTCTTTATCCAAAAACAGAGTGGTTTGGGAAAGTCGCCCACCTGAAGTGGAATTTTTTGAATCCCTTTCACGGAGGTTCTGGTCCATTGGGTTTCTATGTTTCTTTCTTATTTATAGTTTTTTCGTTTATCGTATCATTGATATTGGGAATAGCGGGGTTGATAAAGAAAGAATGGAGAATTGGAGTATGCGCCGGCTTAATAATTATCGGCATTTCTTACAATCTAATTTTTGCCGAAGAATTTTTATTCGGAAAAATAAACGGTAGCGCGCCGAAAGTCTTGCGCGAGGCAGTTTCTTTTATCGGAAATTCGCCTCAGATAAAAAATGTTCTCACATATAACGACATCGGAAATAATGAACTTTCAAAGATACGCAAATATGCCGGCAGAATATACGCCACTCCGCAATCTGAAGATGGATACAGAAAGAGATTTGCTGAACACATCGCTACTAACGGCGGATATTTTCTGGTTGTGGATATTCCTCATATCAATCCAAAAAGTTTCTACGGCGAATTTTTCACAAAGTGCAAGACGGAATTTGAAGCTCGAGATAGAAAAATTGAAGCAAAAGTCTACGATTGTAAAAATGCGAAAAGTGCGATTTAATTGATGCGTGGGATTTGAAGGTTTAACCCCATACGAGGTATTATTTAAAAAAACAGGTGTTGCGTTAGATTATTGAATGTACCATCAAAAAAGCCAAACCAAAACCGACATCGCATGTCGGTTTTGGCTAGTAGGAAAAAATAAAGGGATGAGGTTCTAAAAACCTCATCCCTTGCGACAAGCCGCCTCGCTCTTTTTTCACTTCACCTGCGTCGGCGATGAAAAAACATAATCCTTGTTTTTCATCGCCGTGTGGCAGTTATAACAACCTGTCACAACATCCATGTCTTTTTTTACGGCTCCAGATTTGCCATAAGTATAAGCTTCGTAGAGCCAACCTCCCGTATCGGTCTTTGATTTCTTTTTTGTCATCACGGCGATCCAATTCACGCCTCCTTTGATGATATCCGTGCCTTCAGATATGGGTTCGCTGAACTCAAGAACCAATTGGCTCCCTTCTTGGTATTGTTGTCCGCCAGTTTTGTAAGCTTTAAGTGCTTTTTTGCTGACTAATACTTTTTGGAAGCCGTAAAAATCGTTTTTTTCTAACACCACTTTTGACGCGGTGTTAGTCCAGTTCTCATACCCTTCGGGATAGCTGTCGAGCACAGCAATAATTTTTTGCTTTGTCGCTGGCGACATATTATCGCTGACGATCGCGCAGTTTATCAAACTGGTTGATGCAAAAAATCCAACAAGTAAAATAAACAAAAACGAATTCCAATTCACTTTTTTCATCTCCACTTCTCCTCAAAAAAAATGTAAAAAAACAAAAATTAAACGAAAAAACAACAAAAAACTTAAAACAAACTCCTCCTTCCGTTCAGGTTTTTCAAAGTTTAGAACATTTGCATCTGAAAGCAGATTAAACCATTAATTTAAAAAAGTCAAGTGTCCGCGCTGTTTTGAAGCGCGAAAAGGTGCGGATATTTCAATCTGCGAGGTCGATTCGTTTTTAAGCATTGCTTTCGGAAAATAATTTTGTCAGTTAAAAATATGTCCTTTGGAGGGCATATTTTTTTAGATTAATAAATAAATAAAATGGATAAGAGGTCAAAGGTT
>CAYIIG010000091.1:0-2554 GCA_964363425.1 uncultured Candidatus Saccharibacteria bacterium
TCACCACGCAATCGGAGCGTACAAGGCAGTTTCAAAACCACCACGCGCGGAGCGTGCGAAGTTAGGGGTTCTGCTCGAAATGAGTTCTAACTTTTTTAAACAAACACCACAAAAATAACGAGCGAAGCGACTATATTTTTGTAGAATGCCACAGTCCTCTGTGGCGCCACAAGAAACTAAAAATCACAACCCCAAAAACTCATTCTTCATAACATTTCGGTGTGTCGCCGTTCGGTAGCGACGCATCCCCATCAAGATTCCGAGACCGATAAAACCAGACAGGAGATGCGTCCCTCCATAGCTCATAAACGGCAAAGTGATGCCTGTGACGGGCAAAAGACCGATATTCATTCCCACATTGATGGCAAAATGACTCATAAAAAGAATTGACAATCCGATGCCGTATAAAATTTCGAAATTGGTCGCTCCATGGTAAGCGTTCAAAATTATTCGCCAAATCAAAATTGCATACAGTGAAAAAAGTAAAATAACTCCGAAAAATCCCCACTCTTCCGCATAAGCGGCAAAAATAAAATCCGTCTGATATTCCGGCAAAAATTTCAGTTTTGATTGTGTTCCGTATCCTATCCCCTTGCCGGAAAGCCTCCCCGAACCTACGGCTATCGTCGATTGGTAAGCATTGTATCCGGCACCGCGAATATCGGACAAGGGATATATGAAGGTGACAATTCTTTTTTTCTGATAATCTTTAAAAACATAGAACCACAAACCTCCGAAAGAAACCGCCCCGATGAGAAACACAATCAAAAGATGTTTTTTTGAAATACCGGACACAAGCACCATACCAAGCCACAAAAGAAAAATAATCATCGCCGAACCAAAATCTGGCTGCCTGAGAACCATAAAAAAAACGATGAGCACATAAGCGCCGGACACTATAATATGCCTTATATTGGATATTTCCATATGCCTCCTTGAAAAGTATTTCGCCAAAAAAATTATCAAGGCGAATTTGACCAAGTCGGACGGCTGAAACGAAAAAAAACCAAAATTAAACCAGCTTTTCGCGCCTTTGGCGACCGATCCCAAAACAAGGAGGGAGCCTAGCGTTATTAACGATAGAGCAAAAATAGAAACCACTACCGCCGTTCTTCTTAGAAACCTGAAATCAAAAAGACTAACAAAAAAGAAAACCGCGACTGAAACCGAAATCCAAATCGTCTGTTTTTCAAAATAAGAATTCTCTCCGGTGAAAGAATTCATTGTTATGAGTCCGGCAATCGATATAAGAAACGCGGAAACAAACATCACCCAATCAATATGAAAAACTTTCAACAGTCCGTGAAAATTTGAATGTTTTCCTGCATTTTTTAAATCCAAACTTATCATTTTTTGCTGTGCACTCTTGGAATAATTTCAATTTTTTCAACTTTGGACTTGAAAGGTTCCGGCCAAGTAAAAGCAATGTTTTGAGTCTCCCCCTTATCGAGTCTGTCAATAAAAGTCCTGGAAAAGCCGAGAGCGTTACCCTCTGAGTCATACGCTATTGCAACAACTTCAATCCGCGATATCGACTGAAGCGTCTTATTACCGACAGTCGCATCAATGCGAGGAAATGATTCTTCGCGTGAGACAGACTCATTTAACATAGTCAATCCGGCTTCCTTGTTTTCCTTATTCTTCCACAAAGCATCGCTTGTAAACTCAAAAATAACTTTTGAAGGGATCCTTTCGCCGACTGAAATTTCATTTTCAAAGATGGCAAAAAATTTATCGGGAGGTATGAAAGTGTCGCCCTTTCTCTCATAAATCAAAACTCCGTTATTGTCTTTAATTTTAAACGAATAAGAAATAGAATCGACCCCGGCATCAATGTTCGGGTTTTCAATATAAGCAAGGGCGTTATATTGCCCAGCCTTAACCTCGATGATTCTCGCCCAAATAATATTCGGCTCTAAGTATTGCGACCGGCAGAGATTCACGCAAACACCTCCGCAATCAATCCCCTTTTCGTCGCCGTTCTGTTTGCCATCGAAACATGTCGGTGATTTATAGAAAATAAAATAGGCAGGTAAAGCGACGGCAACAAGCAAAAAAGCCATGAAGCCGACAAAATATGTTGATTTTCTTTTTTGGGACCAAGATGACATATGATTAGATTGTAGCATGCCCGCCGATGAGGCGGGGTTATGGGGAGGATAAAATCTGATTGATAATGAAAATATATTAACAGAAAAACACCACATATGCCATGCGGTGTTTTTCCTGAATATATTTTAAAAAAATTTGTTAAACGCTTTGTACCGGCGGCTAGCTACTTTCCCCAATGAAGAGTATCATCGCCGCTACCACGCTTAACTTCTGTGTTCGGAATGGGAACAGGTGTTTCCATGGCGCCAAGCCACCAGAACAAAAAGTTTAACAAAATAATATATTAAATAATTTATGGTCGGAGTGGCAGGGTTTGAACCCGCATTTCTCTAAGAAAAAGAGCGCTGACCCTTTTCAGCCACACTCCGACATAAAATTTAAAGAACAGGTTTGCGAATTTTTCAATTCGCAAAAATTCAAATGAGGTTTTTAATCTCATTTA
>CAYIIG010000092.1:0-2552 GCA_964363425.1 uncultured Candidatus Saccharibacteria bacterium
TAAGTTCAGATAAAAAATATTCGACACTCAGTGTCGAATATTTTTGTTTTTCCGCAATCTTTACTTTATAAACTTTCCGCTTGATAACTTTCTTTGAATTACGAAACGTTTTTTTCTGTCATCCCCGCGCAGGCGGGAATCCAGTCTTATCAAAGAAAATATGGATTCCCGTTTTCACGGGAATGACAATTCTGTGCGTTTCGTAATTCAAAGTAACTTTATAAACTCATTTTCTTCCCCATGAACGAAAGAGTCATCTTCTGGTCTTTAGGGTCGAATATCGTGATTTGGAAAGGATAGCTTTTGCCTAGCTCAAGTTTCTCTTTAAGTTTCGCTTCGCTTCCGAATTCCGACATATGCACAAGACCGGCGACGCCTTCTTCAATGCTTGCTAGCGCTCCATATTTATTAAATCTTATGACCACACCGCTCACGGTATCGCCTTTTTTATATTTTTTTGAGGCGTTTTTCCATGGATTTTCCTTAAGAGCTTTTACAGAAAGGGATATCTTGCCGTCTTTTATTTCTATTATCTTGACTTTGATTTTGTCTCCAATTTTAAACAGGCTTCTCGGATCTTCCACAAGCGACCAGTTTATTTCCGAAATATGGACAAGTCCTTCAAGCCCATCTTCAATCTTTACAAAAGCTCCGAAATCAACGACTCCCGCCACTTCGCCCTCCACATCGTCTCCGACTTTGTATTTTCCGGCGATTTTCTCTTTATTTTTGAATTCGGGGCTTTTCTCGGAGAATATCAGCTTTCCTTCCTTCGGCAGGGCGGAGATTATCACGGCGGAGATTTTTTGTCCGACGAGCTTCTTTAATTCGACGAGAATTTTATCCTTGTCGCCGTCCGCGATTTTGGGATAATGTTCCGCTTTAAGCTGTGAAGCTGGCAAGAATCCGGCGACTCCTTGCCAATTGATGATAAGCCCCCCTTTGTTCGCCTCTTGGACGGTAAGCTCGAGAGTTGTTTTGTTTCTGATGGCTTCTTCGGCCTCGCTCCAGATCATTGCCTGTCTGGCTTCTTTGAGAGAAAGTTCTGTATAGCCTTCTTTGTTTTCAGCCTCGACAACTTTCGCGGCGATACTGTCGCCCGGATTGATTTTTCTGATAATATCGCGAACACTTATGTATTCTCTTCCTAAAATCACGCCCGTTCCATAAGGCTGAAGATCGACATACAATCTCGCTTTTTCAACGCCGATAACCTTTCCCTCCACTAAATCTCCGACGGAAGGGACACTGTCGATTTTGTTAAAAATCGACATCATAACATTCTCTTTTTTGGCTTTCACAGCTTTTTCTTCGGCTGTGCCTGTCGTTTCTTCGTCTTTTTCCAATTTAACTTCACTTGCAATTTTGTTTTTTGTATTCATAAAAAATAATAACGGCGGTTTCCGCTCAAATCTGATTCTGGCGGGAAAAGCGGGGTTAACCATCGCGTCTTTTTAAATAATTCTTTAAGCATACTGATAAATAGATTTTTGTCCACTTAATTTTAGTTTATACTTTGAATTACGAAACTCACTTTTCTGTCATTCCCGCGCAGGCGGGAATCCAGAATCAGCAAGTAATACCCTAGATTCCCGCCTGCGCGGGAATGACAATTCGAGCGTTTCGTAATTCAAAGAAAGTTATAAAGTCCATAAAGCGGGGATAAATTGAACTTCTGATTTGTTTTTTAAAACTTTGTGTTAATATATTTCTATGATAATCACATACCAAGGCCTCGAATTTTTTAAGGTTCAGTTTGGAGATACTGTTTTGGCTTTTAATCCGATTTCCAAAGATTCCAAATTCAAGAATAGCCGATTTTTCGCGGATGTGGCTTTAGTCACGACAAATCATCCCGATTTCAACGGAACAGAAAATCTTTCTTATTCGGGCAAAGAGCCGTTTGTGGTATCGGGTCCCGGAGAGTATGAGGTCAAGGGTGTATTTATAAAAGGCTTCGCTTCGAAATCTAATTATGATGGCAAAGATAGGATTAACACAGTATATTCAGTGTCATTGGAAGGTATGAGTTTGTTTTTTCTCGGCGCCATCAGCGAACCTGATATAAAAGAGGCGAAAGAAACCGTGGATGGAATTGATGTTTTGTTTGCGCCGATCGGCGGAAATGGCGTCCTTGATCCGTCCGCGGCTTACAAATTCGCCGTATCGCTTGAGCCGAAAATAATTATTCCGATGCACTATGGAGACAGTCTCGGCAAAGACGCTCTGAAAATATTTCTGAAAGAAGCCGGCGCCGACGGCATCGAACATCTTGATAAGCTGACCTTAAAGAAAAAAGACCTTGAAGGCAAAGAAGGGGAAGTGATGGTGGTGTCAGCGTCTTTGTAAATAAAGCACGAAATTCGAAGCACAAAACAAACGACTTTCCTAAGTCGTTCCCGCGCAGGCGGGAATCTAGGAAAATCTGGTTCCCCGCTTTCGCGGGGATGACATCAGAATGTCAATTGTTTCGAATTTCGGATTTCGCGCTTCGGATTGGCTTTGTTGCGCGAATACTAAACCGATTACTGTAAAACACTCCGCCATGCGCG
>CAYIIG010000093.1:0-2538 GCA_964363425.1 uncultured Candidatus Saccharibacteria bacterium
CATGTTTGCGTTAAATGCCAAAAGTGAAGTTGGGGCATTTCGTAATTCAAAGGAACATTGGGTTGGTAATCAGATTTATTGTCCCAATTGCGGACATCTTGATATTGATAAGTACCCCAACAACAAAGCTGTCGCAGATTTTTTCTGCTCAAATTGCAAAGAAGAGTATGAGCTGAAAAGCAAAAAAGATAAAATAGGCAACAGGATTTTAGATGGTGCTTATGGCACAATGATTGAAAGATTAAACAGTGAAAACAATCCAAGTTTTTTCTTTCTTAACTACGATGTAAATAATTATGAAGTGCAAAATTTCATAGTTATCCCAAAACATTTTTTTACGCCCGAAATTATCATTAAAAGAAATCAAGGATTGCCAAATAGACTAAACTATATAATGTGCAGTATAGATTTATCTTTAATTCCTCAAAGTGGAAAAATATTTTTTGTAAAAAAGGGTCAAGTGGAGCCGAAAGACAGGGTTTTGGCAGAATGGCAAAAAACACTTTTTCTTCGAGAGGAAAAAGAACTAAGTGCGAAAGGCTGGCTTTTGGATATTATGAATTGCGTTGAAAAGTTAGGAAGGAAAGAATTTTCTCTTGATGAAATTTATGCCTTTGAAAATTTCTTGAGCAAGAAACATCCTGAAAATAAGCATATTAAAGATAAAATTCGCCAGCAGCTGCAAGCCTTGAGAGATAAAAACTATCTTCAATTTCTCGGCGGTGGAAAATACAAAATCAGATAGTTGACTTTATTTTTGATCTGATCAAAGATCAGGGTAGTATTATTTTTGTATCTGATTTTATATATGAAAACAAAAAAGAAAAAAGATATAGGTAAAATTTTAATGGATATAGCTCAATGTACTCCACGTGAAATTTTTATAAAGTATAACATTGGATTTCAGACGCAAGAAGAAATCAAGGAGTCGGTGGTCATGTCACTTTTTGATAAAGCAGCCGAAAACTATTGCTCGTTGTGTAGTTTAAAATTTTTTAGAAACAAAAAAACAAAAAAGTAGGAATGGCATCGTTAATTAAATATGACATTAAAAGAATTTATAAAAAAGTTGAAAAAAATTTCAAGCGAACATGGTGAAAACATGGAAGTCGTTATGGCAGATAACATACTTGTTGTCGAGCCGGTTTTTTTGAAGGAATATTATGGAGGGAAAGTTATTATAACTGACCAAAATGAAGATTTTGAAGAAACAAAGATACCAAGCCCCTTTGATGTTTTTTAAAGTTATGGAGTGATGGAACGATTTTTGAAAGTCGGTTTTGCTTTAAAGGAGGACATAATCAAGAGACAATTTAATTGCAAGGCGACGGGGTTTTGGGTGAATAAATCAAAAGAAGCAAATTTTTTATTGATTATGCACGAGCATCTTTTTATTTTTCAGAAGAAATGACGATTGACTGCTATTTATCGGTGCTATACACTTTGGGGTAATAAAAACATAAATATGGCGACGATAACTATCCCTAAAAACTTAATAAAAGACGACGATTTGGTCATAATTCCCCGCAAAGAATACGAGGAATTTTCTCAATGGAAGAATGCGACAAAATCATTTAAAACATTTACGCCGACAGTCGCTCAAAAAAGAGATCTCAAAAGAGCGAGAGAGGACTATAAACAAAAAAAATATCTCACAATAGATGAATTTAAACGCAAACTGGCAATTAAAAATTAGAGATAAAGTATGGAAAGATGTAGAATTTATCCAAGGGGACTCTTTGGAAAACCTGACAATTATTAATTCGCTTGCGATATTGTGTTGCGGGTGATAAAGTAGAGGTGCGAGAAAGGTCGCAAACTATAAAAAATGTTAATTCTTATGGGGGTGAAATGCAAGAAAGGCTCTACTGCGGGGTGCTATTAGGCTAGGTAAAACTAGAATCAAACACACTACGATGAAGGAGTGCCGCCCTTCCACTCCCATAAGAGTTCGTAATTTTTCAAATATCTGTCATCTGTTCTAAAAAAAGTAGCCACTTCGCAGTAAGTGGCTACTTTTTCTTTATTATGGACTGTTTCTATGGAAACTAAACATTTTGAGTTTTTAATATCTTTTACAAAACAAAATGACCCTCTCTTCCCATCCTTATTTTTGTAAATTTTACTAGGATATTTGACAACATCAAGTAAAGTTTCGGTCATCAAGTCAAACTCCTCAGCTGGTCTTTTGTCATATAAATGTTTTAGAACTCTCGTATTCAAGTATACTTTATTGCAAGATAAACCAAGTCCTTTTATTACCGCTATTGTGAGGTGGCATAATTTAACTTGAACCATTTGAACCATGGCTTTTTTAGGAGTACCTTTTATATAATTTTTGTATATGTGAACTACAATTGACATTACCGATACGGTACCATGTTTAATGCTGTTTCTCAATCAATACGGAGCGAAAAATGTCAGAGGAAAGCCAAAATGATATCTCGCATCTTCTTAATGCCCGGTCCAAAGATTCCACTTGGAAAGCTGATGCGATTGACAACCTCCTCACTTTCAATATACTTTAAAATATAAAGG
>CAYIIG010000094.1:0-2321 GCA_964363425.1 uncultured Candidatus Saccharibacteria bacterium
AATGACGAGGTCCCAGGTTCGAGTCCTGGATCGCGCACGCTGGATGTTATAGAAAGTTAGGCGAAGTCGGGCGGGGAGCGCGTCACTGACCCGCCCGCCTTGAATTCGCAAGTGTTTTGAAAATCGAGGGTTAAAATATCTATTCCTTGTATGTGTGTTAGGCGGTATAGAAAATTACGGCGAAGTCGGGCTGGGTAATGACGATGTCCCAGGTTCGAGTCCTGGATCGCGCACAAAAAGCTAGCAGGCGTTTTTGTTGCGATAACAAGGCGTGGGGACGCCCCGCTATTCTTTGGCGCGGATTTACCCATTTTAAAAATGTTTATGTTAATATGAACAAATGGAAAATATTATAAAAGCGGATATTTTTTTCTTTATCTCAAGTGTGGCGGTTATTGTGTTTACGATTTGCGCAGTGATCGTAATGTTCTATGTGGCGCGAATTTTAAAAGATATGAAGAATATCTCAAGGAAGATGTCTCAAGAAAGCGATAAGTTTATTAATGACATTGATTCGTTGAGAGAGTCTGTGAAAGCTAAGGGGACAAAAATGATGACAATTACCGACTTTTTCATGGATTTGTTTGTTCGCCGACAGAAGAGGTCGAGGGAAAATAAAACAGCTAAAGGTAATCACAGCAGGCAAGATAATAATTAGGTTAAAAAATATGAAAAATACATCAAATACAAAGAAACTAAAAGAAAACGAGGGGATGAGCGGGGTGAAAAAGGGAGTGTTGGCAGGGGCGGGAATCGCTTCTTTGGTGGCGGGAGTATATTTTCTATACGGATCAAAGGGCGCGCCTAAGAATCGAAAGAAAATACGAGGCTGGACTCTTAAAGCGAAGGGTGAGGTTTTGGAAAAACTTGAGTCCGTTGCGGATGTGAGTGAGGAAATGTATCACAGCGTCGTGAGAGAAATCGCCGATAAGTATAAAAAACTTAAACATATTGATGTTTCGGAAATAGAAGAATTCGCTTCTGAGCTTCTGACATATTGGAGCAAGATAAAGAAAGATATTGAAAAAACAGTTACAGGAAGAAAAGATTCAAAAAATAAAATCACTCGAACAGCGAAGAAAAAATCCTAAAAATAATTGCGCAAATAAGTGTCGAGTGGTATGTTTATATCAGAATTTATCTTTGAACCTTTTAAAAAGGAGCGGAAGATTATGACTGTTTTAATAACCAGCCAAAAAGTCGCTGTAATCATTGAACCTGACCGCAAAAATGAAAAAGAGGCAAAGAGGATGATCAAAAAATTACATCTTAAAAAGATTGCGATTGTAAATATTTGTTGTATGAATACTCAATTCCATCAAATCAGGGAATTGATTAACAACAAGGCGCTTTTGAAAATATTTCACGGCGGAACCGTAAAAATTTTCAATGATATGCTTGAGGTTTTTCAGTTGGCGGGGAGAAATGATTTTAGGTATGTGGTAAAATTAGAAATTTCCAAAATTATGATTTTTTACTGGAAACATCATTTCGGAATTTTTCCGCCGACAATATCTAAATCCGCGCGTGGGGGTTTGTCCAATGAGGAAATATAAAACTCCTAAGAACATTTTTTAAAATGCCTTATGGTATGCAAATATCATAAGGCATTGCTTTTATTTGGATATAGTGTATACTAGTTTAGTCGGAGATGTTCTATAGGGTTTAAGTTTTTCTTAGCCATATGGGAGGGGGTCGTTCTATCGATAGCAGAATTTATAAATTTGGCGCATTTCTTTACTGAATTGCATCCAAATGCGCGAATTCTAAAAATTATAAAGATAATTTAAACAACATATGGCAAAGAAATTGTATGTAGGAAATCTTTCCTACGGAATGACTGATGATGGTCTGAAGGACGCTTTCTCGAAAGCGGGAGCGGTAGATTCAGCTAACATCATCATAGACAAAATGTCTGGCAGATCTAGAGGTTTTGGTTTCGTCTCTATGCCGAACGATGAAGAAGCGCTAAAAGCGATTGATTCAATGAACGGACTAGAACTAGACGGACGAAAGCTTACTGTGAATGAAGCCAAACCTATGGCAGACAGACCTCCAAGAAGAGGAGGGTTTGACAGAGGAAGCAATGACAGAGGTGGTAGCAGAGGTGGAGACAGAATGAGCTACTAAAATAGTTTGTTCTTAGTTCTCTAAAACAAAACCCGACCGCAAGGTCGGGTTTTGCGTTATTAAATGTGGTTATTTTTCGGATTCAAGGCATGTTGACTTCTTTGCATTATTTGCTATGAATATAAACAGAATGGGCGAGTCCCGCCACCCCCTAAGTAGTACAAGATTCCTCCAATTCTAATTCATTTGAT
>CAYIIG010000095.1:0-2289 GCA_964363425.1 uncultured Candidatus Saccharibacteria bacterium
CGTTCGCGAGGATGACAGAGAAAATGCTAATGTTTTATAGGGTGTGAACAGATACCATCGCATTCGTTGACTTTTACCCCCCCCATGTGGTATGGTTGAGACAGAAAAGATTGTCCTTTGAAAACTGTAAAAAGAGTTCAAGGGATTGTTTTTATTTCTAATGGTCTTTAGCAAAGAAAGGAGGTTAAAATGCAGGTAGAAATTGAGATTGAAGAAATTGCAGTTGACAATTCGTCTGATCCTACTCGTTATATTGGCGGGTAGGTAAGACAAACAACGGGCAGTGCACGCAAGACTGCGTGTACTGCCCGTATTAATTGAAAGGGAGAAAAAGTGATAATTTTACTTTGCTGTTCTTTGACAGGTGTAAATGTTCAAGCGAATTTAATTTCTGAAAATTTGAGAATATCAGGATGTGAAAATACTGTTATTGATTTTCATAAAATTTCTGAAACAAACATATCTTTAATTGAATCGCCTGAAGGTTTGCGCATATATACTCGCGATAAAGAAATATCCCCTAAGGTTATTTATGTTGTAAACAACATTAGGACGGATGCTGTCATAAATATTTCAAATGAGGTTATTTATCCAAACGCACACAGGGTATCTCTGGGTCAGTTGTTTTTAGATATAAGATTTGGCTTTGAGAATGCCAAGTGGTTTCCCGGAAAGTATGAAAGAATAAAAAGTGGTGACTCAAAACCTTTTTTATTTTCTCTTGCTAGAAAATGTGGCTTGTGTGTGCCAAAATTCACAATAGACTCTTTATTTAAACCGAACATTGGCGGTATTTGTAAAAAACCGCTAGGTTTTCCATTCAAGCTGTCGATTAACAAAAATAGCGGTAAAGAAGTTGGTGTTACCGGCATTATAGAGTTTGATGAAAACAAGATGTTTTATGACGGATATCTGTGGCAATGGCAATCTCTTATTGCGACACAAAGTCAAATTCGATGTTTTTTCGTTGATGGAAAAGTTTGGTCAGTTGCGTGGAAGAGAGAAAAAGAAGAACCTTGTGATTTTAGGTATATCAATCAGATTAAAGGTAAAAAGATTTTATGGGATCAATATTTTCTGCCGGAAGAAATTATTAAGAAATTATCAATCCTGATGAAAAGTCTGGGATTAAATATATCCGCCCCTGAATTTTTAATAGATCAATATGGAGAGCATGTATTTATTGATTTAAATCCCTGTGGTGATTGGCACGGATTTTTTCCAGAAAATATAAACAAAGAAATAATCCAAGCAATCACAAAAACACTAATAAGCGCTCTTTAGGAGGAGAGCGCTTTTTTTATTTCATCAATATAGTTTTTGTTGTTTAAGTCGTGCTCAGCTCCATTTACTGTAATAATTTTTTTATCCCCTTTGTATTTTTTGTACGCCGAAAGAGATCTTTTTATTACAATGTTCATATCTTTGTCTCCAACTAAAAATATTGCCGGAACATTTAAATTTTTTGGCAAATCATAATTTTTAAAATCATCAATCCTTTTTTCCCCAAGTATTTTATATGCTATGGGCGGGAGATTTTTTATATCGTCTTTGAAATACGGAGAGAGAGAGCACAGTATTATTTTTGAGAATTTAAAATCTTTAGCGGATACTATAGCTATATATGCTCCAAAAGAAAATCCAAGTATGGTAGGGTTAACTTTCTCAAATTTTTTAAGGAATTCTTTAAAATCTGAAAGCCATTTTTTTATAGTATTTCTTTTCCATTTAGGCTGATGAAACACAACATTATATCCAAGATATCCAATCTCTTTTTTTATGGTTGAATAGGTTGAATCTTCTACAGATTCTCCGAACCCCGGTATTATAATTATTGTTTTGTCTTTCATAATAATCTAAAGATTAGCATGAAAATTGTTTAAATTCACCCAATCTTTATTTAACCCCCAGTCTTTCTGTATCGGAAAATTTTAAAACAGGCAATCTGAAAATCCGTTGCTGAATAGAGGTAATGTTGACCTGTTTTCTGTTATAATAAACCGCATTATGGATGATAAAGACATAAAACAACACATTCCTTTCTATAAAGAAAATTTTAAAAACGATTCTCGCTGGCTTAAAAAAGAAACGAAACATTACATATTTTACTATTTCTCTGATTCCATCGCGGAAAAAGAAATTGATGTTGTGATAAAAAGACAAGAATTTGGTTTCGATAAGATAATTTCTTTTTTGGAGATTGACCCACCGAATAAGAAAATCAATTATTATTTATGGCTTTGTTGCGCGAATACTAAACCGATTACTGTAAAACACTCCGCCATGCGC
>CAYIIG010000096.1:0-2115 GCA_964363425.1 uncultured Candidatus Saccharibacteria bacterium
CATCAAATGAATTAGAATTGGAGGAATCTTGTACTACTTAGGGGGTGGCGGGACTAAATTGCTGATGGCTAAAAATTAGCATACTTCGTTCCAAATGTCAAATTTTTTCGATTTTTTGTTGTCCGAAATATCCCCTCTGTCATTCCCGTGAAAACGGGAATCCAGATTTGATCAAAAAAATAACTGGATCCCCGCGTTCGCGAGGATGACAGAAAAAACAGAAGCAAAACAAGAAGGATGCAAGAATATGTAATTTGTAGAAAAAAACCGCGCCCTTTTGAAAGGGCGCGGGAAAACTTTTTGTTTTTTAAACTGACAATTATCCTTTATGTTCTCTATCTGAAATCTCGTGTCTTATCTTCTCAATATATCTAGATGCCGCTTCTTGTCCGCCCAATCCGAAAGACAATCCTATGGCGAGCGAGAAAGCGATGATTACACCGGTGAACAATGTCTGGATAAAAGACACCGCGATACCGAGCTGTATCAATGTTGTCAAAACGGCAAAAATCCAAATAGCCCACTTGGTGGTGGCTCCCAGGAAGTTTGCCGATTTGATATTTGCCGCTCTGGCCGAGCCGACAACAATCTTCTGCATCGCTTCGGCGATAACCACCGCAACAAGCAGAATAAATATAGCGACTATGACTTGAGGCAAATAACCCAATACGACATTCTGCAAGAATTGATTTACCTGATTAAGCTTGAGCACATCGAGCGCGGCGACCAAAAAGACGATTATGAAAAACCATTTTATTAGCCCGCCAATAAAAGCTCCTGCGTTCAAATTGAACCCCGCTTTAGTGACCAATTCACCCACCCCTGCGCTCTTGAGCGCGCTGTCTATCTTGAGCGAACTTACAATCTGCCCGACAACCTTACCGACAATAGATCCGATTATCCAACCCACTATGAATATCACTATTGCGACGAAAAGATTCGGCACAAAATTCGCTAAACCGATTCCAATCTCCTGAAAAGAATTCTGAAGAACCTGACTCCATGTTTCTATTAACATATTATATTATTTTAAATTTTAATTAATAATCTATCAACAAAGCGAAATGAATTAATTCACTTCAACGACCTTTATTTTATGTTTAAAATTATAACATTTTTAAAAGCCGGATTAAAGGGCGGGTGTGGATAAAGAGTCGCTCGCATTCTCTTTTTAAAGGCGCGAATATTTTCCTGCTGGAAAATTTCTCTGCTCGTCAATCAAGAAAATAACCAACTTAAGAAAGTTGTCATTTTCTAATTGACTGCGCAAGGCTTTTAAAAAGAGAATGCTCGCTCAACCTATTAACGAATCCCTATCTTATCGAGTATGGTCTCATGCTTGTAATCCAAAATATCCCTGATCAACTTATCGCACATTCCCAATCTGTATTGAAAGTCGGAGGTCTCAAAGGAAGCGTAGGTAATCTCTCTGCCTATCTCCGACTCTATCATTTTCACAGCGTTCTCAACAGCGCTCTTTTTAAGATTATCTCCGACGATAAGCATATCCACTCGGCTGTCTTCGTCTTGAATGAATACACCTGAAACAATTACTGCCTTCAGCTTGCCGACATTCGACAGCCGTTTCAGTATCTCGCCGTGTCTGATGAGCTGAGCGTTGATCAAAAGGTCTTGAAGCTCGAACAGATAAGGAAAATTTCTATTCAGAATCCAACCTTTTGTTTTCTTCTTAACGACTTCCGCTTTTTTATCGCCATCTTTTTCTTTGGAAATTTCCTTGAAGAATATTCTGCTTTTGACCAAATTTATTTTTCCCAATTCTGACATTTCGCGTCTAACATCCTTACTGTCGGACTTAGTTTTCAATATTATATCGGCAAGATCAAACGCCTGATCTGGGCTGAAAAGAAAGAGCCTGATAATCTTAACTCTCTCCTGCGTACCGAATAATTTTCCTAAAATTTCCATAGTGTGGCAATCTTATCAGCTTACTTTTTAATTTTCAATAGAACGCAATAACACAAAACCGCCCCAATGTGGGCAGTTTTGTGTTTCTTACCGTTAGAGCGCGGATTTGTCTTTTGCAAAACATTGCGCAAGCGCGACTGGCGCGAGTATAGCGAATTTTCAGCTGAAAATTACGCGCGTTTTGCA
>CAYIIG010000097.1:0-2094 GCA_964363425.1 uncultured Candidatus Saccharibacteria bacterium
GGGAAGCGATGGGAATGAGGGCGGACACAGAACAGCAGAAGCGGAGTCCCGACGCATTGGTCGGGACGGAGCGGATGCTGGGCTGTGGCGGAATTCGTCGTGGAGCGTACAGATTAGTTGAGAGTCACCACGCACGCGGGGCGTGCGCATTAGTCAGTTTGATGTTCGAAAAAGGTTCGACCAAGTTATGAATTGTGCGCCCAGTAGGAATCGAACCTACGACCATTTGCTTAAAAGGCAACTGCTCTACCGACTGAGCTATGGGCGCAATATTTAATTATCTTTTTTAACAATACTTTTAATAAAATTTCTTCCCCTTGAGCTTTTTAATTGTTTTTTTCTTTCCGCTTTGTCATCCTCGTGAAGACGGGGAACCAAATCCGTATTGATTAAATCTAGATTCCCGCGTCCGCGAGAATGACACTAAATGCGCAACTCCTAACTAAATTGCAATAAACAATTGCAATTTTTAAAATATAACACGAATTGGAAAAAATTCAATTAAAGAGGATAATCTATAGCAAAAATTCCTGCGCCGGAAAGAAGAAGGGAAAGAGAGATGGCGAAGATGAGAAGATAAAAAATGATATCTCTTTTTAGTAAAGTTTCATCTCGATATTCCACATAAAATTCGCCGAAGGTTATTATTGAAAATACGAGAGCTGTCATTTGAGCCAGGAAACCAGTGATTAGAAACAATCCACCGATGATTTCAAAAAGTCCGATGACTATGACGAATAATGTCGCAGGCTTCAGCCCGACGGTGTCGAAAAACATTGACCACCTCTTTTTTTCCGAGGTCAATTCCAAATATCCGAGATTTATGAATATAAGACCTAAAACAACTCTTAGTATGAGAGGAGCTAGCAGGCTGAAAGTTAAAAGATTTGGAAATGTATTTAGCATTTCGATATGATAACATTTTTTAAAAAAATAAACAGTGATTGATTTATTTCACCGCAAGGTTATATTTCTCTATATGAAAATTAAAAATTCCAAGGAAACACAAAATGAAGTTTCTGTTTTGCTTCACGACATAAGAAGCGTTCATAATGTCGGCTCAATGTGGAGGACGGCGAACACGGCGGGGGTGAATAAGATTTTCTTGAGCGGATACACACCTTTGCCCGTGGATAGATTCGGCAGAGAAAGGAAAGACTTCGCCAAAGTCGCCTTGAATTCTCAAAAGTCTGTCGCTTGGGAATATGCTGAAAATCCAGCTAGTCTTATTAAGCGCTTGAAACAGGAAGGATTTTGTATTGTCGCGATAGAGCAGGCGAAAAACTCCATTGATTACAAAAAAGTGAAAATCAAAAAACCTGTTTTGCTTCTGGTGGGGAATGAGGTGGGTGGTATTCCAAAAAAACTTCTTAATCTTGCGGATGTTGTCGCTGAAATACCGATAAAAGGAGACAAAGAATCTCTTAATGTTTCCGTGGCTTTTGGCATCGCTTTGTTTAGGATGTTAGGTTTGTGATTATTGACTTGGTACTCCGACTACCAAGCTGTTTGGTAGTCGGAGTACCAAATGCATTGGGGTTATTTGATGATACAAAAAAGCGGTGATTCTTTTTTACGAGCAAAACAGCGCCAGATTTTTCAAGGAATTATTTATTGAACAATTCAAATTCGCCGTCAGTAATTATTTTTTAGCTTGACAAGCTTCACAAATAGTGCATAATTGAAAGCAGATATTTTGATAAAAGCTTAATTCTGGCCTATTAAGCTTTATTCTTTGAAAATTGCCGGCCAGGGCGAAAAAAGGAAGGAAGTCATGAAGATAATTTTTGAAAGGGTATCAACAGTAGGTTTATGCAGTCTGGATAAATTATTGAATGGGTTGAAAAATATAGACAATGACGAAAACAGATTGATTGCTAAAATCTTGGAAATTGTTCCCAGATTAGATTTGAATGGTTGCCGTTTGGATATTAGCTTTAAGATAACTATTGAAGTGGAAGAGGTTCCTTATCCTCTTTCCAAAAAAAAACAAATGAAGGAGATAATCGACTGTATTTTCTCAATGTTTAACATCTCCGAGTGGCTTTGTTGCGCGAATACTAAACCGATTACTGTAAAACACTCCGCCATGCG
>CAYIIG010000098.1:0-2029 GCA_964363425.1 uncultured Candidatus Saccharibacteria bacterium
TTCATACAAGTTATTATTGCTAATTTCTTGTACTACTTCAAAGGTGACTGGAAGTGTTAAAGTAGTCAGCGAGATAAAAAAGCCTCTATCGCTGAAGAACGAGGGAGAAATGGAATTATTTTTTATTGGAACAGGTTCGGCATTTGCCACAACCCTATTTCAGACAAATTTTTTGATAATTAAGGGGGATTATCATATCCTGGTTGACTTTGGGATGACTGGACCATCTGCCCTCTTGGGCACCGCCGGACTGAAAGCTTCTGAAATAGAGGTAATTCTTCCTACTCATTCTCATGCAGATCATGTTGGAGGAATAGAATGTCTTGGGTTGATGAATCGGTATATTGGTATGAGATTCATGAATAAGCCCAAGATTAAAATGATTATCTCTGAGGAATATCAAAGAGTTTTGTTGAACTGCACATTAAGAGGTGGAATGGAGTGGAATGAGCAAGAAATAGAAAGTGGACGCAAATTGTCTTTCGGTGATTATTTTCAAGTAATAAGACCGAAGTGGAAAAAAAGCCAACCCAGAGAGGTGTTTGAAATAGATTTTAACGATATCCATTTGGAGATGTTTAGAGTGAAGCATACACCTGAAAGTGCCAATGATTGGCAGGAATCTTTTATTGGACATGGTCTTTTCATAGACGATAAGGTTTTTATTTCCGGAGACACTAGATTCGATCTAGATCTTATTAATATGTATAAAGACAAAGCTCAGGTCATGTTCCATGATGTGCAATTCTTTAAAGGAGGAGTTCACACGTCTTTGGACGAACTCAAAACTCTTCCGAGTGAGGTGAAAGAAAAGATGTTTCTCATGCACTATCCTGATGAGTGGACAAAACAAAACATCGATGGTTTTGCAGGATGGGCTAAACAAGGAAGTAGGTACATTTTTAGTTTATGAAACCTTGATCAAAGTTTGCTTTATAAAAAAAGGGGGGTGCTTTACTGGCCCTCTTTTTATTTTTTTGATTCTTAATCTCGCCATATTGTTGCGGGGCAGTTGGCTGCAGTCAGGTCGGAGCAAGAACTTGGTGTCTGAAAACATTGCACAAACATATCTTATTCTTTACCGCTGGAGCGAGCATAGCAATCCAGCACTTATTTTGATTTAAAAATAAGTGCTGGATATTCGTGCTTTTAAAAATAGAATGAAAGCGGATCTATTTTCTCCCCGACTTTGACCTGTCAGTCTTTGTCAGAAGTTTTTTTCTGAGTCGCACGCTCTTGGGAGTGATTTCCAGATAATCGCCGTCAGTCATTATTTCCAGACCTCGTTCTATACCGACTTCAAGCGGAGGGACAAGTCTAATGGCTTCATCAGAGCCGGAGGCTCGCATATTGGTCAGTTGTTTTCCTTTTGTCGGATTGACATCAAGGTCGTCGCCTTTGGTCACATTTCCGATAATCATTCCTTCATAGACTTCAACTCCTGGGGCGATATATAAGACACCGCGTTCCTGCAGATTCCAAAGAGCGAAAGCAAGAGCTTTGCCCGGCATCATTGAGACCATTGAACCGTATTCTTGCTTTTTAATCTCTCCGGCGTATTTCTTAAATCCTATGACTCGACTGCACAATATACCTTCGCCTCTGGTATCGATAATAAATTGCCCGCGATATCCGAGAAGACCCCTCGTCGGAATTTCAAACATTAAGCGGACATTGCCGTCTTTCTGCTTCATATCCATCATTAACCCTCTTCGTTTATTTATCTTTTCTATTACGGCTCCTGACGCTTCTTCGGGGGTGTCGATGGTCAATTCCTCAAACGGCTCCATTTTTTCTCCATCAATTTCTTTGATGATTACTTGAGGTTGAGAAACTTGAAGCTCGTACCCTTCCCGTCTCATATTCTCAAGAAGTATGGCGATATGAAGCTCTCCTCTGCCGTAAACTCTGAGAGCGTCGGTCGAATCAAAATCCACTTTTAGTCCGACATTTATTTCCACTTCTTTTTCCAGCCGTTCTCTGATCTGTCTTCCTGTGACGAATTTTCCTTCTCTGCCGGCGAAAGGGG
>CAYIIG010000099.1:0-1996 GCA_964363425.1 uncultured Candidatus Saccharibacteria bacterium
ATGTTTGCGTTAAATGCCAAAAGTGAAGTTGGGGCATTTCGTAATTCAAAGTTATTAAAGCGCGACTTTTCTAAAACATTACACCACTCGTTTTGTCATTTAATCGTGCCTGTCCCGATTTCCCCCCTATTTAAATTTAAAATCAAAACACGTTGCAACAGTAGTATAATTATAACCCCCGTTAGGAGTGTGACCAATTAGCCAAGTGTACTTTCCTGTAACATGATTATACCAATTCGGGTAAACATAGTGGTTGTAAGATTGACTATCTTCACTAGAAGAGCTAGAAATACTTGAAAGAGCGCAGTAATTATGCTCTTTTGTAGTTAAACTCCCGTAGGTGATAGAATAATGGCTATATACCACAGTAGGAGTCTGCCAATTCGCCTTTCCATTTACGTCTGAAGTTAAAACTTTACCCGCACCCTGAGTGCCGTCTATTATAGATAAACCTTCATCTGCGACAACTTTTAATAAGCTTGCGGCTGGTTTTGAGCATTTTACAAAAGTGGTGGCATAACAAGTATCGGACTGACCACACGCGGGTCCAGTTATAAAAGTGATGGACTCTATAGTCGTGTCTGTGGCAGACCATGAATGAGAACCTGTCGTCTTCTTGGTGCAGTCACCCTCTTTCCTGCCACACGTGTTTGGTTCGGTTTTATAAGAGATAGCCGTATCTCCAGCCTCGCAGGTAAAAGTTTCGCTCTTTATGTAGGATGTTGTAGTTTTTATATCCAACAACGAGGTTGGTTCGGTGGTTCCAATACCGACAAAGTAGTCAAAAACAGACTTTCCTATGTTTCTAAAGCCGTTAACCTGCACTGCTCCAGTTTTTGTTTGAGAAGAAGTTCCCGCATTTATCGGAGCCGGAGTATTGAATGTAGGTGGATTGCCGGGCGCTCCTGTCCACGCATAGCTTATCCCGGCGACTAGAGCCACCAGACCAATGGCAATTGAAAGAATCGATTGTTTTATTGTTTGCATAAATTATTTGAATAAGTTAATAATTTTTTATTTAAGTTTATTCTACTCTCTCTCTCGTCAAATGAGGTTGTGGATAAGGTGAGCGGAATATACATCGCCGATAAAAAATTTGATTTTTTATCGGCGATGTATATAATAGTGAAATGTTTAAATTAAATGTTGAATTGAGGGAAAAATCTCAAAAAAATGATAAATTGAGAAAGACTGGACAAATGCCCGCGGTTTTCTATGGAAAAAAGGAAAAATCCACTCCTATTGTCATTTCTCAGTCAAAATTCAAGAAAATATGGAAAGAAGCAGGGGAATCTTCCGTGATTGAATTGTCAGGAAAGGGCGTAGAAGCTGAGGCTTTGATTCAAGATGTTGATTTTGACCCAGTGACAGACGAACCGCGACACGCCGATTTTTATGTATTTGAAAAAGGCAAGAAAATCACAATCAGCGCTCCGCTTGAATTCGTCGGCGTTGCTCCAGCGGTAAAAGATTTGGGAGGAACTTTAGTAAAGGTTATGCACGAAATTGAAATTGAGGCGATGCCGAAAGACTTGCCTCACAATATCAATGTCGATATTTCTTCACTTGCGAATTTTGACAGTCAGATTGTGGCAAAAGACATTAAGTTGCCAGAAGGAGTTTTCTTGATAACCAAGCCGGACGAAGTGGTCGCTTCGGTATACGAAACAAAAGAAGAAGTCGAAGAAGCTGTTCCTGTCGATTTGGCAAGTATTGAAGTCCAAAAGAAAGGCAAGGAAGCCAAAGAGGGTAAGGGAGAAGAAGCTGAAACAGCAGGAGAAGCAGGCGCGGAAAAAGGAAAGAAATAGTTTTTGTTACTGTGATGTTTTCAACTTGGATGTTTCGTTTCCAAGTGGAAACGAAACATCCAAATATGTTGCGATTATTTCGCAATTTAAAATTTGTAAAAATGTTCGACATTTTATGTCGAACATTTTTGCTGTCATTAGACCTCTTTCAAAAGTCTTAAATCTCATAATTATGGAAGCTAGCTATT
>CAYIIG010000100.1:0-1987 GCA_964363425.1 uncultured Candidatus Saccharibacteria bacterium
TTAAAAAAATACTTCAACAGCGTGATTGATTGGATCTCTAGTGTATTTATTGATATTGAAAGCGAAATGCAAGGGCTAGAATGGGGGCGACTATACGAGGAGTATCACAAGAAAGCTTATGATCCCAAGAAAGTGTCGGTCGAAGCGCGTAAGCTCTACGGTGATCCGTATATCAAAAACCGCAAATGTATCTTTGAGTATATTCTTGGCGGTTCTGTTGATGCAAAATTGCTTGAAGTTCGCGTCTTTGATGAAGCAACCAAAAAAGTGGTTTATGCGACACAAACGGCTAAAGCAGAGAAAAAAGGCGAATCAAATTGTCCGCATTGCGCTATTGGACACGATGCCAACAAGAGTAAGGTTTGGAGTTTTGGTGAAATGGAAGCCGATCATGTATCGGCTTGGAGCAAGAGTGGCGCAACCTCAATAAAAAATTGTGAGATGCTGTGCAAAACACACAATCGAGCAAAAGGTAATCGGTAAATAAAAAACGGGAAAGTCCGTCACACAAGACGGATGTTTTCGAAGAACTTGAAACTGAGATCAAGCAATCTATAAATTCCTAAATGTAAATCAAACCATTGACAGTAAGCATTTTTTAAGTATTCTTTATAAAGATTGAAAACTTTTATTATTGAATAAAAGTTTAATTTAGTTTTTTGAGAAAGGAGAACGTTTTGATTAACCGTTACAGTGATGTTGGCGTCGTTTTTTTTGGTCCGCCTGGTTCTGGGAAGGGCACACAGGCAGAGTCTTTTGAGAAAGAAGGTTTCGCCATTTTGGGAACTGGTGTTCTTTTGAGGATAAAATGCGGAGAGGATCCAATTTTCAACAATAAATACGGTCCTACAATGAATGCGGGAAAGTTATTGCCAGATGAGGTAGTAACTGGTGTTTTTAAATCTTATTTTAAAAAATTGCCCAGCAAGCAGAACTGGGTGATGGATGGGTTTCCTAGGACGGTCGGACAATACAAAGATGTTCGGGGAACCTTACTCGAAAAAAATAAAAAGCATCCGATCGTTGTCGTGATTTTTCAGCTCACGAAGAAGCTGGACCAAATCTTGCTCAAAAGAGTTTTGACCAGGGGGGCGACGGAAAGTGGACGAAAGGATGATAATAGGAAGTCTTTTTTAAGACGCCTTAAGGAATACAGAAGGAATGCGCCGGAAATCATTTCGGCGATTAAAAAAGATCATTTTACTATCGTTGAAATTGATCCGATGCTAAGCAAAGAAGAGATAAAAGGTCTCATTTGGGAGGCCGTCTATTCTACGAAAAGGTAGTCTCTAAAAAACAGAAAAAGGATGGCGAAAAAAGTCTAAACAACTTTACGCCATCCTTTTTTAATAGTGTCTATTGAGACTAGACTGAGACGCCCCCAAATTGCTACACTGAGAGGAAGCAGAGAAATTTTGCAAGGTCTCAAGGTATGGGACGAGAAGGATGCAATTTATAAAAATGAAATTAATTAAACTATTAATCATTGCGATTATTGTGGCAGTTGTCATTGGGGGCGTTTTTTATTTTGCGACAAGCGGTAAGAAAAAAAGTGAAATAATTACAAACTTTAAAGAATGCTCCGATGCCGGCAATCCCGTAGCGGAGAGTTATCCAAGGCAGTGCCGAGTTGGCGACCAAATGTATGTTGAGAATATAGGTAATGAGCTTGAAAAAATAGATTTAATTCGCATAACAAGCCCAAGGCCGAATCAAAAAATAGAAAGCCCGCTTACGATTAAGGGGGAGGCGCGAGGAGTTTGGTTTTTCGAAGGGAGTTTTCCTTTGTTTCTTGCTGATTGGGACGGAAAAATTATCGCTCAATATTATGCTTCAGCAAAAAGCGAATGGATGACGGAAGAATTTGTGCCATTTGAAGCTGTTTTAGAATTTAAAACGCCTGATAATATTGGTGATTTTTCCAATTCCGGAAGGCTTTGTTGCACGAATACTAAATAATCAAACATCTCCTCATCCTTTCGCGATT
>CAYIIG010000101.1:0-1902 GCA_964363425.1 uncultured Candidatus Saccharibacteria bacterium
GCGCATGGCGGAGTGTTTTACAGTAATCGGTTTAGTATTCGCGCAACAAAGCCATTTTTGATCACGAAAAAGCAATCAAAAATGTAGCGCGAATTCTATATATCGGAAAAGGAGAAAGTTTAGGAAATAAAAAGACAGGCAAAACCAGAAAACATCCAATTTTCATGTTTTTGGATGGTGAGAATAATTACATTTGCGAAGTACGCTACGGCGGAGCGTCCGCAAACGCGCTTCAAAGAGGACTTTGGACAAATACAAAGAACGCCGTTCCTTATTTTGACAGTATTACGAATGGTTGGATTGATTATTCTCACAATCATACTTTAGTAAAATTATTCAGTCTCGCGTTAAACAGCACGGAAGAAAGCCACAAGGAAGCTAATGTGATTTTACAAAAAGACATTGATAGATTAAAGAAAACATAACTATGTCAAAAACTTTATTCAATGATAAAGATTTTTCCGGCATAAAAACACAGGGAATAAAATATGCCGGATCAAAGCTGAAAATCATCCCTTACATACTGGAAAGCATCAATGGTTTGGAAATAAAGACCGTGCTTGACGGATTTAGCGGTTCAACTAGAGTAAGTCAAGCGTTTGCTCAAGCTGGCTACGATGTTGTTTCCAGCGATGTGTCGCATTGGTCGGAAGTCTGCGCGAAGTGTTTTTTGCTCCACAATAAAGACAGACGATTTTATCAAAAAATAATCGACGAACTTAATTCTCTCAAAGGATATGACGGGTGGTTCACGGCTAATTATGGCGGTGATGAAGAAATGAAAATCAAGATGCCGTTTCAGAAAAAAAATACGCGAAAACTTGACGCGATAAGAGATAGGATTGAAGAATTGAAATTTAATGACATTGATAAGTCGGTCATTTTAACAAGTCTGCTTTTCGCGCTTGATGCCGTGGACAGCACGCTGGGACATTTCGTGTCATACCTTTCCCGATGGTCAAAAAGATCTCACAATGATTTATTTTTAAAACTTCCCGATTTAAAAAAGACGGACGGCAACCATCAAGTAATCAAAAGTGATATTTTTAAAGTAGTGGAAAACAATTATTTCGACCTCGCTTATTTTGATCCGCCCTACGGCTCGAATAATGAAAAAATGCCTCCCAGCCGCGTAAGGTATTCATCCTACTATCACATATGGACTTCCGTGATTAAAAATGACAAGCCGAAACTTTTTGGAAAAGTGAACAGGAGAGAAGACACGAGAGATTCGGTCTCAGCTTCCGTATTCGAAGAGTTTAGAAAAAATGAGAACGGAAATTTTATGGCAATGGAGGCGATAAGAATGCTTATTCAAAAAACCCAAGCGAAATATATACTGCTCTCTTACAGCTCGGGAGGAAGAGCGACAAAAAAAGAACTCGAGGCGATTCTCAGTGAAACTGGAAAAGTTTTAAAGATTATTGAAATAGATTATAAGAAAAATGTTATGGCGGGTATGAGCTGGACAAATGAATGGTCAAGCTCAAGCGACGCGCACAAAGAATATCTTTTTTTGATGGAGAAAAGCTTAAAAAGCGGATTTATTGTCAATTTGTCCCAAATCACTTGACTAAACCCGCGATGGTTTGATAGGATAGGATTTGTTGTTTAAAATGAATGGAAAATAAAAAAGCAAAAGATAAAGTGGCGGTGACGGGCATGGTATCTGAAGCCTTTCCCAATACTTTATTTAAAGTAAAGCTCGATAAAGATGGAAGCGATCTTCTCTCTTATCTTTCCGGAAAGATGAGGATGAACAGAATCAGGGTTTTAATCGGCGACAGGGTGACGGTTGAACTTGATGAATACGGCGGGAAGGGGAGGATTGTAAAGAGAGGTTAGAGTTAGGTTTTAGGTAGTAGGTTGTAATAAGAGAGAAATTGTCTAGAAGGAAAAATA
>CAYIIG010000102.1:0-1881 GCA_964363425.1 uncultured Candidatus Saccharibacteria bacterium
GAAATTTCGCCACAATTCTAAATACAAAAACCCAGTAGATTCTCTCATACTGGGGGTTGGGGGGGAATCCTCCGCTTGCTCCGCTGATTTGTTTTGGCGAAATTCGGGCGGGATTTTTGGCTATGAGATTGGAAAGCATTAAATACATATGCTAACTATAGTATGTAGAACCAAAATTAGCAAGAGAATATACTATAGTTAGCTTTCAATAAATTATGAGCAAGACAACATTAGAAAAATTTGGTGAAAAAGTAAGAGAGGAAAGACACAGACTTGGTCTTTCCCAAGAAGAGCTCGCTTCGCGGGCGGGTGTTCACCGTACCTATATTGGAATGATTGAGCGTGCTGAAAAAAATATTACTCTTGAAAATATTGAAAAAATTGCTAAAGCTCTTGAAATTCCGTTGGGCAAGATAATGACTTTGGAAAAATAAACTTATGGGAACAAACGATTTAAGAAAAAGGGATAATTGGCAAAATATCAGTGGAGGAAAGGCTGGTGTTGCGGAAAAAAACTTTTACGACATATTCGTAAAAGAATTTGAGGGTACAGATTTTAGAATACGCTCAAAACCAAGAGAGTTCAAAGATATTTACTCAAAAACAATTCTTAGTAAGGAGATGTTGGCTGGTATCTATAATCCTGATGAAACATGGACACATGGAATAATCCCAGACTACGCCATAGATAATGTTAAGACTAAAAAGACTTTATATGTAGAGGTCAAAAGACAAGACGGATGGGTTGAGGATAAACCTCGAAAAGCTGGGAGAGGAAACGCCCACGAAAGATCAAATAAATTATTTACACCTGGATTATTAAAAGTAATGCGGGAGCATGGAAAACTCGGTAAGGATATTTTGCCTTTTTGGGTTGTTTTCCAAGGCGATATTGCCCGCGACCCAAAGCGTGTACGAGAAATACATTATTGGTATGGTGATGAAGCCGACCATTTCTTTTTATGGAGTAACTCAACGGACGGGAAAGCATTGATAAATCACTTTAACAAAAAATTAAAATCTTTTTTGCTGTAAGGATTATTTTCCGCCCCCTTCGAAAACATCTAGTCCCCAAACTGACCACCCCTTAGTTTTTTTTCTTGCAAACAATTCGATACGCTCATGATTAGGAAACATTTTCTCTATTGATTGAATCACTTCTGCTGGTTTCTCACTATGTTCTTTTCTGGGACTTCTTATAAGTTGTTGCACATTTCTTGCCCCGCGTGGTGTCGGTATTTTCCCTCGTTTAAATACTAAACATAATTCACAATTTGAAAGAGTATAAATTCCAGGATTATGCTTCATTTTATCCCAAACAAACGCAACTGTTCTATATTCAAACCCCCACGCTTTGCCCAATTCTATTGCTTGGGCTAAATGAGGATTTGTCGCCCACATAAACAAAAGACAGTCGTCATCAGCGATTTCACTAACTGGAAGTTTCATCAACTCGCTTGTTTTTAATGTCGGGTACTTAAAAACTGCCGAACTGATAAATATCTTTTTTGATAAATCAATATTTTCTGAATCTTTACTACTATTATCAAATTGCAGTTTGCCATTATAGTCCCAAGGTGGGTCAGCATAAATTACACTAAATTTTTTGTTCGGCAGTTTTGGATAAAGATCAGACAAAGCATTTTGCTTTGCCCGTTTCTTTGCCTCTTCTTTATAAACCGAATAACCAGTTTTTTTATTTGGCAAAGTTATGTTAGTTTTGGAATCGGTTAATTTCATATTGATAACTATAGTATACACATGTTAAAATATAATTACAAGTGTGGAAAAGAAAAGGAGCTAGTGTTCGCTAGCCCCTCGTCCCGCCTTGATTCTGTTTTTGACAGTTTCGTTGCATTACTTTCCTTGCTTGTTGTACTT
>CAYIIG010000103.1:0-1793 GCA_964363425.1 uncultured Candidatus Saccharibacteria bacterium
GATTTCGGCAAGACAAAGGGCTTTCGCAAGATAAGCTCTCTAAACTTGCTGATTTATCGCTCAATACAGTTGTTAAGATAGAGTTAGACGAAAGTCCAAACCCCACGATTGAAACAGTGCAACGAATTGCTAAGGCTCTTGATGTATCAGTTGATAATTTACTAACTAAATAATTAAAAATATGAATCATTGGACACAATTAAGTATTGACTACGCAAACCAAAGAAGCTATTTGGACGATTTGTTTCAGGTATATCCAACAATTCCTGAAGGAATCCGTGAACTCAACGGAGATTTATGGAAAGATGTAGAAAAAGCATTTAACAAGAAAGACAACACGGCACTTCTAAAAAATCTTGTAAAACTAGACCTGTTTCCGCTTAAAGATTCTTACATTGCTTATCTAAGACGAGATAAAACTGCGTTAGAACGCAATCCTGCGACCGCGGCGCGCCTTTCTGGTCGCTTGTATGAAATGGGGCTTGATACAATTTACGCGCGTTGTTCTGAACCAAAAGAAACTAACCGACAAATTGGACCACTTTTCAAACGCTGGCTCAATAAGAAAGCATTAGGAATTCAACCAGTAAAGTTGGAAGAATTTTTAGCAACAAAAGAAAATGCCGTGTTGGATGCTAGTGATGCTGAAATGATGAAATTCGCACGCGAACATTTAAACTACCAGCACAATAAGGGGTTGGATTTTGTTGGGCGGTTCAACGGAAAATATGTTATTGGTGAAGCAAAATTTTTAACTGATTTTGGTGGACACCAAAATGCTCAATTCAATGACGCTATCGCTACAATCAATGCTCAAGATGTTAAGGCAATTAAAATAGCAATTCTCGACGGAGTTCTTTTTATCAAAGGCAACAATAAAATGTATAAGGATATTACAGGAAGGTTAAAGGACGAGAATATTATGAGTTCACTTGTTTTGCGAGAATTTCTATATCAATTATAGTTCCTATGATTATCACTTATGACAATAAAAAAAGTGAAAAGGATATTCTCGAAAAAACTTCGAGAATAGATTTGAAAACTATATCTGGCAAAGGGTCAAAAAATAAACTCATTCATGCCGACAACCTTTCTTCTCTCAAAACTTTACTTGATGATTATTCGGGCAAAGTTGATTTGATTTACATTGACCCACCATTTGCAACAAACGGTCATTTTAAGATTGGTGCTGAACGAGCAAATACAATTAGTAGTAGTTCGGACGATCAAATTGCATATAGTGATACTTTGCTAGGTGCCGATTTTTTGGAATTTTTGAGAGAGAGATTAATTTTTCTCCGAGAATTGATGTCCGAACGAGGTTCGATTTATTTGCATATTGATTATAAAATCGGACATTATGTAAAACTTATAATGGATGAGGTTTTTGGAATAAAAAATTTTAGAAACGATATTACGCGAGTTAAGTGTAATCCTAAAAACTTTCAACGAAAAGCATATGGGAATACTAAAGATTTAATCCTTTTTTATTCCAAAGCAGAAAATCCTACATGGAATGACCCAAAATCTCCTTATTCAGATGACGACATAGAGCGTCTATTCAAAAAAATTGATAAAGATAACAGAAAGTATACGACTATCCCTCTTCATGCCCCAGGCGAGACTGCAAACGGCAATACGGGGAAAGAATGGCGTGGGGTAATGCCACCAAAAGGGAGACACTGGCGGAGCGACCCCGCCATTCTGGAAGAATGGGACAAACAAGGACTTATCGAATGGTCGTCAAATGGTGTGCCACGAAAAAAGATTTTTGTTGATGAAAGAGACGGAAA
>CAYIIG010000104.1:0-1733 GCA_964363425.1 uncultured Candidatus Saccharibacteria bacterium
AGTTCATGCGCTATTTCCTCATCAGTTTCGAGCTCCTTATATTGGTCGGTTACTCTATCCAATATTTTGCCGTTGTTTAGCGGTACTTTGAGTTCGAATCTTCCGTTTCTCTTCCGTAGCCAATAATCTCTTCCTGTGAGTGAATACTGCTCTGAGTCATAATAAGTATCGGTAATCGTTTTCTTGTAAAGCAAAGTTGCACCACCGAGCATCAATCTTTTGCTCTCAGGTGTAATATCGAAATTTTTTTCTACTTCAATCATTGACCTAATATTACAATTAGGTATGCAGTTAGTCTACAATAGTTTTCAGTATTTTTTGTGTATTAAAAAGCCAACCCCTCGGTTGGCATTAGATTTATTTAAGAAAGATCAGACCTATTCAGTGATTGGTATCGGATATTGTCCGTTGAAGAATGCCATACAATAACCACTGCCACCCACTGCCTCAAGTAGTCCGTTTTCTGAAAGATAACCGATAGAGTCCACTCCAAGTGCTACGCGAAGCTCGTCACCTTGATGTGTTGAAGCAATGAGATCCTTCCTGTCTGGGAAATCAATGCCGTAACGACATGGATGCAGGTGAGGAGGACAACTGACTCTGATATGTACTTCCCTTGCTCCGGCATCTCGAAGATTTTTCACACGGGTGATGCAGGTGATTCCTCGTACCACCGAGTCGTCCACGAGAATCACTCGCTTGCCCGCGACCAACTCATTAATTAGGGCAAGTTTCATTTTCACTGTGTCTTCACGCATCCCATTTTCAGGTTGAATAAAACTTCGGCCGACATAGTGACTTCGCACGAACGCTGGCACAATCGGAATACCACTTGCATCGGAGTATCCGAATGCAGCAGGAGTACCGCTGTCCGGTACTGCCACGACAATGTCGGCATCGCAGGGATGTTCTCTGTGCAAGATCTGTCCCATTCTGTAACGTTCGGAGTAAACAGTTTTGCCGTTGTGCTTGCTGTTCGGCTTCATGAAATATACCGACTCGAATATGCAAAACGCCTTGCACGTGGAACATGGATGTTTTTCACTTCTAATTCCGCCTCGAGAGATTATTACAATTTCTCCCGGTTCAACATCGCGTATGAATTCTGCTCCCATGAGGTCAAGGGCGCAGGTCTCGCTCGCTAGTACGTATGCGTTACCGATTTTGCCAAGACAGAGCGGACGCATACCTTTAGGATCCCTTACTCCGACAAGTTCATCCTTAGTCATAATGACCAGCGAATAGGCGCCTGACACTTGCTTCATCATGTTCTTGATAGCGTCTGTGAGTGTTCCTTTTGATCTTGCGAGCAGATGAAGCATAATTTCTGTGTCAGCGGTAGTTCGAAAGAATGCTCCTTGATCAAGAAGTATTGTACGTAATGAATTAGTGTTCACCAAATTGCCGTTGTGGCCAATCGCGATTCTCCCTAGTTTATACTCGCTATCAAGGGGTTGAACGTTGTGGATACCCGATCCACCTGTGGTCGAGTAGCGATTGTGACCGGTAGCAATTTCACCAACCAATTTGTCGAGTGCGCCGTTGGAAAAGACATGTGCTACAAGTCCCATGTCCTTGTGTGAGTGAAATACTCCCTCCTGATCGGCACTCACGATACCTGCACCTTCCTCGCCTCGATGCTGTTGTGCTTGCGAACCAATGGCCGAAAGACGTGAAGCCATAGGCGTACCGAAAACACCGACAATACCGCAGTAATGTTTTGGATGTGACAT
>CAYIIG010000105.1:0-1697 GCA_964363425.1 uncultured Candidatus Saccharibacteria bacterium
TGCCGATTTTATCAAACTATTTGCCATTTGCTTAAGAATCGGTATCTTAATCAAGACATTATAAATTTTTGCCGGCGTTGTTTGCGGTAAAATAGACAATGTTTTTTTGGTCAATTTGACAAAAGATTTTTTCATATCAATATTAAATTATAATTGCGGTTGCTTATATTATTTTTTTTATTGCAATACTTCTTAAAAAATTATTACAATGTATGATAACATATTTAATATGACAAAAAAATTTGAAGTCGCAATGCTTTTCCTTCTCCTGATTTTGACAGGCTTTTTTGCCACATATAAACTTACGGAGAGTCCTTCTGTTTGGTATGACGAGGGTATATATTTTCAGACTGCCGCCAATCTGGCTCAAGGAAAAGGAATGAATTTCCAATTTGCTCCGGGGCATCTTGAAGATATGATGTCTAGATTTACTGTAAGTTATCCGTTTATTTACCCTTTAGCGACGGCTTTTAAAGTTTTCGGCGTCAATATTTTGGTGGGACGCAGTTTAATGGTATTTTTTATATTCGCGCTTTCAATGTGCGGTTATTTTTTAATCAGGAAAAGGTTTGGTGTTAATTTTGCGCTTGGCGCTTTGGCTCTTATTGTCACTTTTCCGCCTCTATACGGAAATGGAAAAAGTATTTTGGGTGAAGTGCCTGGATTGATTTTCTTAACCCTCTCTCTTTTAAGTTTCCAATACTCAATCAAATTTCGCGATCAATCCAATTTAGGAATTATTTTAGCCGGTTTTTTTGCAGGTCTTTGCGCTTCTACTAAGCCGGTCTTTCTAGTGTTTCTTCCAGGCTTCGCTTTCGTCGCTCTTTTCCATCTGTATCGCGGTTTATTGTCCAAAAAACAAGTTGTCCTTGGTGGCATTTTCTCACTTTTGCCCGTCTTAGTGTGGCTATTCATCCAATTCAAATCGGCTGATTCCCTAAATACAATTTTCACTTTTTATGCCAATCCATACGCGGTCAAGAGCATATTGGGGGTAATAAAAGAAAATCTGATCAATTTTATTACAGAAGCTGGACCTCTGTATCTTTTGCTGATGCTCATTGTATGGACTTCCGCTATCTTCATTCGGAGATTAAAAAAGATAAGTATCTCAGGTGAAGAAACAATAGCTTTTAGTTTTTGTATTCTAATTTCTCTGGCGTATTTAAGAATACAGGGTTGGCATCGTTATATCTTTCCAGCTCAAATTGTTGCATTGTTGTATTTAACGCCATCGCTTTCGATCTGCGCGGGGTGGATTGCTGAGAAAATTAAAAAACAGAAGATTTCGGCATACTTCCAAAAATTTGGGACGCTCACAATAGTCGCTGTGTTATTACTTTGGGGAATATACGGAGTTATGTTTAATTCATGGGTTGCCAGCGCTTACAAAGTCGACAAAACAGCTTTTTGGGAAAATTATTTTAAAAGTTCTTCGGTGGGCACAAGTTTCTTTTTTTATAATGCGCCGGAGGTGGCAATATTTTCTTTGAGTGATAATTATTACCAATATCTTCCTTTGCCCACGGCAGGAGGTCTTTTTGGCGAGGAATGGCTCAAGGTGATTGAAAACGGCAATGTGGATAAGATTATAGTGAGGACGGATATTTTTGGAAGCCAGAAAGATTGGTTTTTGAAACACTATCGTCTGGAAAGAGAAGCTTATAAATATACAATTCTGATTAAAAAATGATATT
>CAYIIG010000106.1:0-1655 GCA_964363425.1 uncultured Candidatus Saccharibacteria bacterium
CTTCCCCTCATCTTCAGAGGAGTTTCAAAGAAAGAAAGAGATGCCAAAGGCAAAGAATTGATAGAAAGATTCAAGATTGGGCATTTTGCCAAAATGAGACCGAACCTTCTTTCCGGAGGACAACAGCAAAGAATCGGCATAGCAAGGGCATTGGTCAATGACACCGACATTATTTTGGCGGATGAGCCGACCGGAAATCTTGATTCCCAATCCGCTTTTTCCGCTATGGATATGTTCACCGAGCTTAATGTCATCAATAAAAAAACAATCATTCTTGTTACGCACGAATCCCAATATCTTCCTTACGCTTCGCGAATCATTTATATGAAAGACGGTAAAATAGTCGACGATGTCAAGCAAGAGAGGAAGGAGGTTGATCATATCGCCCGCTTGGACGGCGGAGACAAAAAAGAACATACGGACACCATCGGAGCGGCGATGAACCTTGACAGGCTGGCGACTTTTCTTGAACTCAACCTCACCGCCGAAGAAAGAAACCATTTCAACGAAATTATAAAAAATTTCACAGAGAAAAAGACAAACAAAGAAGAACTTCGAAAAATTCTGGACACGCCTTACAAAGACGGCGGAATGGGATTTTATTGGCAAAAGGCGCTCCGAATTCCTCAAGAAATTGAAAACGCGATAAAAATTTCCGAATTGCTGAACGACGCCGAAAACAAAGAAATAAGCAAAAAAGCAAAAATAGTTTTCAATTGGCTTTTCTCCGATTACAAAGGTGAATTATCTGAAATCCAAGAGAAAAAATCCGAGGAGGCGATTATCAAGAGAATCAAAGGCGTTTGCAGTCTTATCCAATTCCAAAGTGAGCTGGACAGACCTTTAAGCGAAAATGGCGCAGGTTTTAATTCCACCACTGCAAAAAACGCCACAAGGAAACTTGGATTGATACTTTAGAACAAAAAAAAATTCTTAACGAACCAACGAGGAACCGCGGAAATCAAGCTTTATGTCTTTTCAGTAAAGAAACGATCGCTATAATTCCCCAGATGACCTGCAAGACAAACGCCGACCACGCTTGGTGATGAAAAACACTGATACCAACCCCGATAGCTCCGAATAAATTCATCGCCTGATACGCTTTATTATTTTTATCAATCTTTTTGAATATAACAAGTAAAAAATACGCAAAATTAAACACAAAAAGAAATTTGAAAATGACATAATGGTTATTAGCCAAAACCTAAATTTTATAATTTAATACGGATGTGGTATTATTCTCATTGTGGAAAATTTGGACAATATCAAAGAAATTTCAAAAGAAATTGGCGCAAAATACGGATTGTCTTTTGTTGCTCTTTTTGGTTCTCAAGCGACCGGCAGGACTCATCAAAAGAGCGATATTGACATTGCCGTTATCAGAAAACAGCCCATTAGTTTTGATGAAAAATTGCGAATTATCGGCGATTTTTCAGATAGATTAAAGCGAGAGGATGTGGAGATTATCGATATGGCTTCCGCCTCGCCAACTCTTATGTATGTCGTCGTCCGCGATGGAAAATTGCTGTATGAAGAAAAGGAAAATGATTTTCTAAACTGGAAATTATATGCCATAAAAATTTGTATGGAAACAGCATGGCTTAGAGCCTATCCACTATCTTTTAAATCCTCCTCAACAGCAAAGATATGAATGC
>CAYIIG010000107.1:0-1613 GCA_964363425.1 uncultured Candidatus Saccharibacteria bacterium
GCGCTTTTAGCGCTTGCACTTGAGATTCCATATCAGATTTATTTTCAAAAAGGACTTGAGTATTTGCCAATTGCTACGAACATCACCTTTCACCCTGTATTATTGTTCATCATCACGATTTCAAACAGAAAACTTGGTGATGAAAATACCAAGGCCGTCCAAGCAGGAGTGGCGAATATCCTATCCGGAGAAAACATTCGAGTTATCAAGATTCACGACAAACAAGATGAGTTTTTTAGTCTGATTTTTCTTGTGCTTTACACGATTTTGTTCCTTATCGTCTTTGGCGCGATTGTATTCGTGCTTCAAAAACTGCATTTCAGCGTTGTCAGCACACTACTATTCCTAGGCTTCCTGGCTCTTATCAGCTATTTTGCGTTACGCATACGACACAGCGCGAACCGCCTTAAGGTGGTCAAAGAGAACAGCAAAACTGTGGCTCTGGCATTCAATCTTTTCGCTCTGCCAATTGTACGAGCAGGAAGATGGCTGTCCAGAAAGTTTTCGTCAATCAATCTTTTCGTATTTGTACTCGACTTTATCATTGAAACGCCATTTAAGTTGCTACTTCATATTGGTGACGCCTTTGTCTCATTCCTGAAGGAAAAGCAGGAGGATGTGTATTAGGTTCAAGCAATTTACTAATAAAAGGGACTGGAGACAGTCTCTTTTTTTTGTTATGATTGTTATATGAAAATAAATATAAAAGGCACGGGCATCACATTGACTCCGGAAATTAGAGCTTATTTAGAAAGACGTCTCGAGAGCATACGAAAATTTTTTCTTGATGAAGGCGAATCATCTATCATCGATATCGAACTTGGGAAGACAACGGCTCATCACCAGACAGGTGATATCTTCAGAGCTGAAATCAATATCCATGTGCGAAAAAACAGTTTTAGAGCTGTATCTGAAGGCGAGGATCTATATTCGGCCATAGACGACGTAAAGGATGAGATATTTCGAGTACTTTCTACCAACAAGGAAAAACGTAACTCATTGATGCGAAGAGGAGGTCAAAAAATAAAGGCCATCCTTCGTGGACTTAAACACTAGTTGCTCCTGGATGGAACCAAAAAAACTTTCATTGCCGGTAATGTTGGGCATAATAGCGTTCATCGCCTTTCTTTCAGTACTTACGTACTTCGTCACTCGTTCAAATCATGTCAAAAAGAATATCTCGGTAGCCACAGCGATTGATTACAACAAAGCATTTACGGGAGCTATCATAAAGACATCGATTGGCGACATTGAAATTCGTTTCTTTTCAGAGAAAGCACCTATCGCAATATATAATTTTATAAAACTTTCCGAGAAAAGATTCTATGATCGTGTCAAATTTCACTATGTGTTGAAAGATTTTCTAATCCAAACGGGTGATCCGCTTTCTAAGGGTAACGACAGAACTCTCTATGGTACAGGTACACCCGGATACACTTTACCTGATGAACTAAGCGACGTACCAATGGTCAAAGGTGTACTTGCGATGGCTACTATAGGTAAGGAGACAAGCGGTAGCCAATTCTTCATTGTTACCGCGCAGTCCTTGCCTGGGCTAACAGGCAAATTTACAATTTTTGCAGAGGTGGTAAGAGGCTTTGAAGTTCTTGAAC
>CAYIIG010000108.1:0-1544 GCA_964363425.1 uncultured Candidatus Saccharibacteria bacterium
TAATAGCTAGCTTCCATAATTATGAGATTTAAGACTTTTGAAAGAGGTCTATTGTTTATATAATCTATCTCCTTTCAAAAAAAACCGTATAAATACGGCACTAAAAAACATCCTCCTTTCTGGATAATACGAGCTTCGAATAAGTGGTTGTTCCGCCCCAAAAAACATACTTGAGTTTGGGATTGCGAAACGATTCTTCATAACACTCTATTCTGTTTATCTCTTTTTCTTTATAAGAAATATCATTTTCTAAAAAGAAACGGGATTCGCCTTCATACTCGTTCCCACCCCTTCCTTCAACAAAATAAAGAAATTCTTGTGTCCTCTCATTTTTAATCACAAAAACTTTTTCATTGTTTATAAACAATGGTTTTAAAACCCTTGTTTCAATTAAAATTGTTTTTTGGGGGATAAAATTCGCCCCAACGACAAAAGAGAATATTGTTCCTATGATTGACCCGTATATACCTGTCAACAATAAGACAACCCAAACAGGATAATTGGAACCCCTCCTATGCCAATTTAACAAACCTATTACCCAAAAAATTAAAACGATGCCACCCATCATACCCATTTTACGCCTCTCTTTCTTTCAAAAAGTTTTATGACCCTAAAATTACAAAAGAAATTTCTATAATTTATAGTATGGCATAAGCAACAAAAAATCAAGCTTTTGCTCCGCTGATTTCTTTTGGCGAAATTCGGGCGGGCTTATTTCAAAAATGCCATACTCTTTCCTCTTGTTTTTTCAAAACTTTTATCATCAATTTCAAAACTTTTTGTCATAGTTGTATTATCGGTTTTGAAATTTTCCAAAATTGCTTTTGCTACCGCATTGGATAGAAATGTCGGCACAGCATTTCCAATTTGTAAATTTCTATCTCCCCTAGAGCCGTAAAATTGATAAGTATCGGGAAAACATTGAATCCTTGCGCCCTCTCTTGTTGTGAGTGGTCTAGGAGCTTTTGGGTGGATACAGCGAGATGATGACGGCGTGCTTAAATTGCGTGTAATTGTTGTTGCTGGTCTTTTCCACCAAAGGCGACAATAAGTATTTTTGAAACCTGATGTCGGGCGCAAGGATTCTGGTAAATCCTCTGGCGTTCCGCCGTCTGGTAATAATTCCATTATTTTTACCAACTTCGCATTATTGTTTGGCGAATTATGATCCATTAGTTTTGCTGATGCGTTTTTTCGCATAATCGTTTGAAAGTCATTCTGTGGCTCGGAAGCATATTCAAAACTTTCTTCACTTGATTTAATAAATGGTAAGTCGCTTATCGCTTCTTCAAGTGTTAAATATGGCTTGAGTTTTTTATTGAATAAGTCGGGCATTTCTTCCGGATTGTAATGTGTAGGTTCTAGATATTGAAAATTAGTTTTGAGTTTTGAACCAATGATAACAACCCTTTCTCTGATTTGTGGTGCGCCGTAATCGGCAGCATTCAAAAGTTTATATTGCACTTTATATCCAAGCGATTCAAAAAGAGAAATAATAGTTTTCAATAATTCGCCACCTTGCATTGACAAAAGTCCTTTTACAT
>CAYIIG010000109.1:0-1536 GCA_964363425.1 uncultured Candidatus Saccharibacteria bacterium
TGGAAATGAGTCCGAACTTTTTGGTATAATGACCACAAAAATGTAATTTTGTGGCGCAGAAATAAGAATTTCTGCATCCTACAAAAATATAGTCGCTTCGCTCGTTATTTTTGTGGACCTATGGGGAATCGAACCCCAGCCTCATCCATGCCATGGATGCGTTCTACCGCTGAACTATAGGCCCTAACAAATGTTAGTATATCTAAAATTCTGCTTTTTTCAATGATTCATAACCCCAACTTGGACATCCGATGTCCAAGTTGGGGTTATTCTGATCATTTTCAAAGCGACTCATACATTTTGACGGTTTCGGACACCATTCTATCCAGACTAAATTCTTTATTTATTTTTTCTTTAAGCAAAGTTAGAAAAATTTCTTTTTTATCCGGATGACTGGACAAATACTCTATCGCTAAGCTTATCTCTTTTGGTTTTTTGGGGTGAATAAGTATCCCGGATTTCATATCGTCTATTATTTCGGAAATTCCACCGACATTGCTGGCAATGATTGGGACTCCCGCTTTTCCGGCTTCCAATATTGCGTAGGGCAGGGCTTCCGTTATGGAAGTAAGGGTGAAAATGTCGAATGCTTTGAGATATGAGGAGGCGTTTTCCATACTACCGATCAAGAAGACTGAATCTTCAAGCTCGTTTGTTTTAATAATTTCTTCCAAATTTTTTCTTTCCTCGCCTTCTCCAATTATTATGAAAATTGCTTCTTTCGCGCTTTGAGGCGAAGCCTCCAAGTGTTTTTTAACAGCCTCAATCGCGTAGCCCAATCCTTTATTTCGATGAAGTTCGGAAATCGTCCCTATCCAAAGCGGTTCGGATTTGATTATTTCTTTCACTTTTTCTGTCTGCGGAAGTCTGATGTCCACAAACCATTGGCGGGCTTTTTCTTTTTCTATAAATTCAATTTCTCCGATACCGTTATGAATCGCCACCATTCTTTTCTTCATCAGACCTCCGCTTTTGAATTGTTCGCGGGCTTTTTCTGAAACAGCTATCGTCAAATGGGAAAAAGCGACAGTAACAAAATGCAATATGCCTATGGAAAATTTCTGCAAAGAGCCTCTCTCTTCATTGTATGCCCAGCCGTGAGCCGTGAATATTATTTTTTTGATTCTCGCAATTCTTCCCGCAAGTCCGCCAATCCCTCCCATTTTTGAGCTATTTAGATGAATAATGTCCGGCTTTTCCTTTTTAAAAATTTTTATCAATTCAAAAAAAGAAGAAATGTCTTTTACAATACCAATATCCCTTTGAAGCGCATTGATTGAAATCGTTCTTACTCCCGCCGTTTCAAGCTTTTCTTTCAGCTTGCCGTTTCCGCCCAGGACGACCGCGACTTCGTATTTTTCTCGCGAAATACCCGTCGCCAAATCATAAACATACCTCTGCGCCCCTCCCCAATTGGATTTAGTGATGCAAAAAAGTATTTTTCGCTTATATTTTTCCGTCGATTCCATATTTATTTATTATATACTTTGAATTACGAAATGCAATGCGCTACAATTAAAGGCGACCCGCAAGGGT
>CAYIIG010000110.1:0-1531 GCA_964363425.1 uncultured Candidatus Saccharibacteria bacterium
GGTATCAATGGTCAGGCTGAGGCTCTCCGCCACGGTATTGCCCGAGCTCTCATCATTCATGAATTGGAACTTAGAAAGAAATTGAAATCAGCCGGTTTTCTAAAGCGAGATCCTCGAGCCAAGGAACGAAGAAAGTTCGGTCTCAAGAAAGCTCGAAAAGCTCCACAGTGGAGCAAGCGTTAAACAAAAAATCCCCGAGAGGGGATTTTTTGCAGTCCTTGTTTTAGTTTGTCATTCCCGTGTAGGCGGGAATCCAGAAAATTAAAAGCCGTTCGCGTAAGATAGCGAACGGCGTCAGATTGGAAAAACTTAGATGTGGTTTAGCCGTTGTCGTGTGTCTTCGGCAATAGCAGTTAATGCCATCCTCCTTCCTTTCTCCGATAGGATAATGAGAACGTTAGCGTCAAGTATGAATTGACCGCATTGTTGAGGGTCATCAATGTACACAAACTTGTCACCGGGCTTCAATTTGTAAACATCGAGGTTCGATACATCGAATTTCCAGTACGTGCTATTGAGCGCAGGTTCACTTCCGAGTCCTGCTTCAATGACGATTTCAATACCGCTGACAACCTTGTTCACGTAGTACACCACCCCACGCTTCAGTTCATTTTCAGGCCGTGGTTTGCCGTTTGGCAATGCCTGCCAGGTGTAACGTACCCACTGTATTAAGGCAAGAGTAGAAAATGCCCCAAGCAGGATCAGGGTGCCCAAATCGGCCTTATTTCTCTCCAGGGCTTTTCCCATGAAAATGGCACAATAGATGGCGAGGGGGATAGTCAGGTACGTGAAGATCCGAACAGTTAATAATGGCGTCATAATTTTCTTTCATTTTTTTGTTGCAAAGAGTCCAAAATTAAGGTAACATGTATGGCACTTACGGTCAAGTAAGCAAAAATTAAACTTTATTATTCCCAAATTCCTCCTTTATAAAAGGAGGTGGCCGAGTCGGCGAGGCTGGAGGATTTCAAAATCCCTCGTCCCATCAGAATGAGCCACTCCCTTTTGTAAAGGGAGAATTCCGAAAGGAGATGCCAAGTTACGTTAAAAAATACAATACTTATGTCCCAAGAACCCCAAGAAGAACAAGATATTAAATACGAAACCGACCCTGAAGGGGCGGAAAATGCCTCACCCAAAAAGGCGGGTTTTGGAAAGTCGGAAAATCAAACGATTGCCGATTTGAAGGAGAAGCTTGCCACGGCATTGAAGGAAAAACAGGAATACTTGGACAAGTGGCAGAGGGGAACCGCAGAGTTCCAGAATTCCCGCAAGCGCGATGCCGAAGACAATGACCGTTTCAGAAAATATGCTTCAGAAAATCTTGTTTCAGAACTTTTGCCTGTGCTTGAGAGTTTTAATATGGCATTTAGTAACAAAGAGTCCTGGGAAAAGGTTGATAAGAATTGGAGGACAGGCGTGGAGTACATCGCAAATCAACTTAAGGGGGTTTTGGAATCAAACGGTTTGAAAGAGCTGAAATGGACTGTCAATGAAGTTGCAGCCAGCCAGGTTGATGCCAACAATGCCC